>CAYGHZ010000127.1:0-6776 GCA_964349635.1 uncultured Candidatus Marinamargulisbacteria bacterium | reverse complement strand
AAACAATCGCGGACGCCTCGAAAACAGGCGCGCCCCCTGCTCCGCCAACAGCGGCCTCCAAGACGGCTGGATCGCCGCCACCCCCTCCTTCCCCAGACACCAAACATAAAGGGGTCTCGACCTTGCCGCCGCTACCTCCGTCCGTCGCCGCTTCTGCAAAGCTGCCCAGCCCAGCACCTATGGCTCTTCCCTTTAATTCAATGACTATAATTGCGGCGGATATCACGCAATTGAAAGTAGACGCGATTGTCAACGCCGCCAATTCCACCCTTTCGCATGGGGATGGCATTGCCAAGGCTATTCAGGATGCCGCAGGACCTGAATTTAACCAAGACTGCGATGCCATTCGAAAAGGAACCGGTTGCCCCGTGGGTCAGGCCGTTATTACCCGAGCGGGTGGCCATTTACCGGCAACAAGAGTTATTCATACCGTTGGGCCTTCCGGTATGGCAACCGTTGCAAACCAAGCCGATCTTCGAAATTGTTACATAGAAAGTCTTAAGCTAGCCCAGTCCAATGGGCTCAGCACTATTGCCATACCGGCCATCAGTACCGGTATATTTGGTTTCCCAAAAGATATTGCGGCGCAGATTGCAGTTAAGACAACACAAGAATATCTAGCGAAAAATCCGGCTCCACCTTTGAAAGTTATTTTTGTTGTTTATGATCAAAGGGACCTTGCCCTTTATGATACTGAAACTAAAAAATATCCGGGCACTCAGCCGATAGCGCCGGCGCAAGTGGACATCAGCACCCCTAATCGTCAGCCGTTGGCAGGAGTGGTTAGCTTCACATGATGAATGACGCCTACCTCAAAAATCTTTCCGACGACCAAGTAGACTTTTCCGGCTGGTTTTTGGAAGCTGTATTTATGCATTACAAGACCGGCATGAGCGATTTTACCGAAGAACAAATTCCGCTCATTTCCAACCTTCTCAAAACCGTCACGTCGGCAAAGATGAAAATCGCGATGTTGCATGGCGTCGCCCGCGAGATTCAATTGAAGCTGGTGAAATTAATGAATCCTGCCGAAGTCCATGAACTGTTCGGTTATTTTGACGATCTTGGACTGTTGGAAATTGTTTTTCGATCACTGGACAAAAAGGCGCAGACCCAGGCCTTGGCCGCCGTATTTAAATCGAATCGTGAGAATTACGACGTACTCAAAAAAATGGCCGAGAAGCCGCAAATGGTCGCCGATATTTTGGTTCGAAAAGCCCAACCCACAGCCTCGCTCATCGAATCAGATATTTCCGAGATTTTGGATATGATTCAAAACCCCCAATTTTCGTTTGAGGATACGGGACTCTTGGCCAAGAAAATCGAAAAAAAATATGATCTGCCCCAATTGGAAATTCTTACCGGAAATCTAATGAACGCATTCGCAAAACTGAAAATTCCTATGGCCAGCCCCGAAAATTTTGCCATGCATTTGAAATTTCATTATTTTCTAGACGGTTTCTTTGCTTCGCTGCCAAGTTTAACCGAATCGACGCCGCCGATTGTCGAAGATGTAATTTCTGCTTTGCGCGCCTTGCCCAAAGGAGAGTGGACGATCAAAGTACTAAGCCAGTTTCCCGTCCACTTCATCACACTGGTTCTGACTCGCCTCATCAACGGTGAAAAAGCGGCCGATTCCAAGAAGCGAACGGTTTATCTCTACGTACTCAAAGAAATCAAGCAGCATATCGAACTAAAAGAAGCGGAAAACGTGCGTATGGCGTTTAGTCAGATCTGAACTCTGAACCCGTTTCCTTCAGACGTTCTTCAGAGTAAAATGCAGAGTAAATGGACATCGTCGAGCTTTTACAGAGGCTTGAGTCCTGCCCCCGCTACTAAATCTTCAATTACCCAAAGTTTCCTTGATAAGCAGCAATTTTAAAAACGGCATGATTCTTTCAATATAAAATGGGTACCTGGGACGCGCATCTTTCTTGTTTAATTCTTCACACGCATATTCTCTTGAAAATTTTGCTGACTGGATTCTGAGAGAGCTTTTTCGAGAAGTATATTAAACTCAAAAAAGGCTCTGGTTATGTTTAAGCGTCATTTTGACCGTCAAAATAGTTATAATGCCTCCGACTAAAGAGGCGATCGCGGCCCCAAATAAACCCGACAAAAGATTATCCATGAATATCCATTTCATCAGGCCGCCGAATAATCAAGTGATTGTCCTAATTCTGTGAATGCATAAGGAAGGTATTTCGTGTGTTCACCCCGCTTTAAGGTGCCAAATTGGTACCTTAAAGAATCAAGCTCGTCTTTCGTCAGCAGAAACATAAAATCACTTGGGAATCGCTGGATATTTCTATTGACGGATCTTTTTAGATGTTTTGTCTCAACCTGATAGAGTTCCGCCAAATCGTGGTCAAGCATTATGCGGGCACCCCTGACAGAATATATTTTTGATCGAATCTTAAGTGCTTCTGCCGACAATGATTAGGCTCTGATAGAATAGCTCAACAATGATTCAGCTCCAATCTCAAGCCCTGATCTTACTATCCGGGGGCCAAGACAGCGCCACATGTCTAGCCATTGCTCTCAACGAGTGCGAGACCGTCGAAGCGATTGCCTTTGACTACGGCCAACGCCACAAAATCGAGCTGATCCAGGCCCAAAAAATTGCCGATTTGGCCAACATAAAATTAACTATTTTGGATTTAAACGTCTTATCGCATCTCAGCCAAAATGCGCTGACGTCGGATATCCCCATTGAAACCAAGGCCGGGGAATTGCCTTCCACATTTGTACCCGGACGCAATTTGATTTTTCTGAGTATGGCTGCGGCGTTTGCCTATCAAAAACAAATTCGCACCTTATATATAGGAGTCTGCCAAACCGACTATTCCGGCTATCCGGATTGCCGACAAGACTTTATCGATTCGATGACTCGCACGGTTAATCTCGCCATGGATACCCAGTTCGACATTCGCACACCATTGATGGGATTAACCAAGGCGCAAACGGTTCTAAAAATGAAAGAACTGGGCAAACTAGACTGGTATAAAGAAACGCATACTTGTTATGAGGGCTTGCGGCCCGCATGCGGCACATGTCCGGCGTGTCAGTTGCGCCTCAAAGGATTCTCTGAGGCCGGTATGACCGACCCATTGCGATACGCGTTGAATTGACACAAACTCTACGTAGTCTATATATTTAGTAGACTATGAAATTATTGACGGCTCTGTTTTTTCTAATCCTGTCTTCAACCGTTTGCGCTAAAGATATTTCGCTATTAAACGTATCCTACGATCCGACGCGCGAATTGTATCAAGACTTCAATCGCGCCTTTGCGACATATTGGAAGAATAAAACCGGCCAAACCGTCGTCATCAAACAATCTCACGGCGGCAGCGGCAAACAAGCCCGCTCCGTGATCGATGGCTTGGAAGCCGACGTCGTGACATTAGCCTTGGCGTACGATATTGATGCCATATCGGAAAAATCAGGCCGGATTCCTAAAAATTGGCAAAGCCGATTGGCGCATAATAGCTCCCCTTATACCTCGACCATTGTGTTTTTGGTTCGCAAAGGCAACCCAAAAAAAATCAAAGACTGGGATGATTTAGTTAAACCGGGCATCAGCGTCATCACCCCGAATCCAAAAACATCGGGCGGCGCGCGCTGGAATTATCTGGCGGCCTGGGGCTATGCGGAGAAAACAAAGAAAGACCCTCGCGCGTTTGTGACCGCCCTTTATAAAAACGTTCCGGTGTTGGATTCCGGCGCGCGGGGCGCCACCACGACGTTTGTGGAACGCAAAATCGGCGATGTATTGCTGGCTTGGGAAAATGAAGCGTATTTGGCGGTAAAAGAGTTAGGCGAAGGTCAGGTCGAAATCGTGGCGCCTTCGATCACGATCTTGGCCGAGCCTCCGGTCGCACTCATCGATAAAAACGTCGATAGGCGTCACACGCGCCAGGTCGCCGAAGCTTATCTAAATTATCTGTATTCTAAAGAAGGCCAAGCCCTAGTCAAAAAGCATTTTTATCGTCCGCTAAACCAAAAATCGACCGCCTTTACAGTCGATTCGTTAGGCGGCTGGCAAAAAGTCCAAAAGACGCATTTTGCGGATAATGGTATTTTTGACCGGATCTATGGCAAATAAACGCATCCTCCCCGGATTCGGCCTATCGCTCGGCTACTCGGTTTTTTATTTAAGTCTGATTGTATTGCTGCCGTTGTCGATGCTGGCGTTTAAGACCGCATCGCTAAGCCTTAACGAAATTTGGGAAATTGTCAGCGCCGCACGAACGGTGGCTGCCCTGCGATTGAGTTTTTTAACGTCCCTGGCGGCCGCGGCGTTGACCGCCGTGTTCGGCTTTTTGATCGCCTGGGTGTTGGCGCGCTACACGTTTTTCGGTAAGCGGTTTGTAGATGCCTTGATCGACTTGCCATTTGCGTTACCTACCGCCGTGGTGGGCATTGCCTTAGCGACGATTTACGCGCCGAACGGCTGGCTGGGGCAGCACCTCCCGTTCCAGGTGGTTTTTCAACCGCTGGGAATTATTATTGCGTTGTCGTTTATCGGCCTGCCGTTTGTGGTACGCACCGTCGAGCCCGTCATTCAAGGCTTGGAGCCGGAAATTGAAGAAGCCGCCGAATGCCTGGGCGCCAATCGCTGGCAAACATTTAGAAAAGTCCTGTTTCCGGCCCTGCTACCCGGCCTTTTGACTGGCTTTACCTTGTCGTTTGCACGAGGATTGGGAGAATACGGGTCGATTGTTTTTATTTCCGGAAACATGCCCTTCAAAACCGAAATGGCGCCGCTTTTGATTATGAGCAAGCTTGAGCAGTTTGATTATTCGGGAGCCACGGCGATCGCTTTGGTGATGTTGGGATTGTCATTTTTACTTTTAGGCATTGTCAATTTCATTCAATGGAAACTCAAATGAGACGGTTGTTGATTGGCGCTATGTGGATATTTGTAGCCGTCTTCTTGCTATTGCCTATTATTTCCATTTTCGCCGCCGCCCTTCAAAAAGGCATTATGCCCTATGTCCACTCGCTGACCGATTCGGATACGTTGTCCGCAATTCGATTGACGTTAATTGCCGCCCTTTTTGCGGTGAGCTTGAATATTATTTTTGGCATCACGGCCGCCTGGGCGATCACCAAATATCAGTTCCGGGGAAAGGGGCTTTTAACGGTGTTGATCGATTTGCCGTTGTCCGTTTCGCCAGTCATTTCCGGCATGATTTTTGTATTGCTTTTTGGTGCGCAAAGCGGCTTGGGCCGGTGGTTAATGGATCATGGATTTAACGTCATTTTTTCAACACCGGGCATTATTATTACGACCATTTTCATTACGTTCCCTATCGTCGCGCGGGAATTGATCCCCGTGATGGAATCACAAGGCAACGACGATGAAGAAGCCGCCTTAACGTTAGGCGCCAACGGGTTTCAGATTTTTTTCAAAATTACGCTGCCCAAAATCAAATGGGCGTTGCTGTACGGTCTGATTTTATGCAACGCCCGCGCGATGGGCGAATTTGGCGCCGTGTCGGTGGTGTCGGGCCATATTCGCGGCATGACCAATACGTTGCCGTTGCACGTTGAAATCTTGTATAACGAATATAATTTTGTGGCGGCGTTTGCCTGCGCCTCGCTATTGGTGGGATTGGGCCTTGTAACGTTGGCGCTAAAGAAATTGGTGGAACTAAAATTATGAGCATTGAGATTAAAAACGTTTCAAAATCCTTTGGAAATTTTATCGCCCTCAAAGACATCGATTTGACGATTGAATCGGGTCAGTTGGTGGCTCTTTTGGGGCCGTCGGGGTCGGGGAAAACGACGTTGCTTCGCATTTTGTCCGGTCTTGAGACAGCCGATCAGGGCAGCATTTCGTTTCATGGCGAAGACGTGCAGGATACCGGCGCCAAAGATCGGCATGTGGGATTTGTCTTTCAGCATTATGCCTTGTTTCGGCATATGACCGTGTTGGATAATATCGCGTTTGGCTTGCGAGTAAAGCCGAAAAAAATACGCCCCACCGAGAAGCAGATTAAAGAGAAAGTACATGAGCTTTTACGGCTGGTGCAACTGGAGTGGGTGGCGGATCGGTTTCCCACGCAGCTTTCCGGCGGCCAAAAACAGCGCATCGCGTTGGCGCGCGCCTTAGCCGTCGAACCGAAGGTTCTTCTTTTAGACGAGCCTTTTGGCGCCTTGGACGCCAAGGTTCGCCGCGAGTTGCGCCAGTGGCTGCGGCGTTTTCACGACGATCTCAAGATCACGACTGTTTTTGTAACGCATGATCAGGAAGAAGCGTTGGAAGTGTCCGACAAAATCGTGGTCATGAATGAAGGAAAGATCGAGCAAATTGGTACACCCGAAGAGGTCTACCACAATCCGGTGAATCCCTTTGTGTTAAGTTTTTTGGGCAACGTGAATCTGTTTCACAGCCGCATCGAAGGCAAAGAGGTTCCGTTTTATGTCCGGCCGCATCAACTGGAAATTTCGCGATCCGCCAAGACGGGCGCTTCGTTCAAGGCGTTGATTACCTATGTTCGAGCCGCCGGCCCCATCGTCAAAATCGATCTAAAATCTGAGCAGGGCGACATTGTCCAAGTCGAATTATCGCAGGACGAATATTCGTTATCAAAATGGGCGCGCGACGAATGGGTGTTTGTCAGCCCTAAAAAAGTCGCGTTTGGGGATTATTCGATCTAAGACACTTCCACGTAATTTAACTCTTTTCCGTAGGTTTCTTCCAAAAACAATAACAGTAGTTTGACACCCGAAAAAACCCGGTAGGCACGAGCAAAAAGCCGTTTGAA
>CAYGHZ010000126.1:0-6824 GCA_964349635.1 uncultured Candidatus Marinamargulisbacteria bacterium | reverse complement strand
AGCCGCTGTCATTGTTTGAGGAAGGCGTGGCTAGTTTTGAAGAAGCTGCTTTTTTCTCTAGTGGGGTTGATTCATTTTCAATAGAATCCAGCTTTTTTTTAAGAGCGGCGCCGGGCTGGAATTGAAGCCGGGATGTGAGGTCCGCTATCCCAGCGCCTTCGGCCTCGACCTCGTCGTCGTCCGGCCCTAAATCCAAAATATCGGTGGCGCCCCCTTTGCCAAAGGCCAGTTTTTCCACGGCCAGTTTTCCGATAGAATTTGCAACCGAGCCGGTGTCGGCCGGTTCCGGACTTAACGTTTCGCCGACGGAACTGTCGTTTGATGCTTGGTCGGCAATATCGGAGACCAGATCCAAGAAATCTAATAATTCCTCCGGGTCTTGGATCTGATTGGCCATGCCTGTAATAAAATCTCGTACGGCTTCGTCAATTTCTGAAAGCATTGAAAAGGAGATGCTCCCGCCCAACATGCCTGCTAGAACCAGTACCGAATGCAGTTCATCCGGATCTTCAATGCCGTTTTTGAGAAGACCTTCGATCATTTCCTTGATATCTTTTTTGGAAAGCAGTTCTCCGGACGCTTTAATATCAGTCATGGCGGCTACGCGAAATGGCGCAGGTTTGCTCTTGGCGCCGGTGGCGTAGTTGGAATAGGCGTCGTTGAGGGAACTTGTGAGTCGGCTCACGTTGTCGGGCTTGTGCCTCCTTGGATCGCCGAATTCGGAGACCAGCTTTTCCAATAATGCCGGATCCTGTGCCTCAATATTCTCAAAAAGGCGATTGAGATGAGTCGGTAATTCGTGGGTATTTGAACCTGTAATGTCGCCCAGAATTTGTTCAACCTGTTTGAGCTGCTTTAGGTCGGCCTGCTTAACGTCTAAAGCGAGTTGGCGGGCCTCCTGCCTAATTAAGGAGAAACGTGAAAGAGAGGACGAAGAAGCAGCGTTTATAGCACCCATCACGAGTTATTTTCCCAAATTTAGACCGTTTCAAACACAGTCAAAAATGTAGTCTTTTTGGCCTTAAAATTACAATTATGTGAAAATGGATGTTTATAATTAGGCTAAAGCTGGGAATAATGGGGTCTGGCATCGTAGTTACAAGTGTACTCTTTTGGGTAAACGATGAAAAAAATATTTTTCGCGCTAGTTGTCGGCTTTTTCTTTACCCTGCACGCGGGGGGCGCCGCGTATGCCCGCAGCTACCAAGAGACGGACAGCAATAAGGCCATGAAACTTGGCAGCCGAACTAATTCCGAAGAATTTGACCGATTAACCAGCCGCGAAGCCGCTCGGGAAAATAAGATCGAGGTCTCCTATCGGACGGAACCTGAGGCAACGCCTCCGCCGGGTGAAGAATACAGTGCAACTTCGGGATCAAAGAAGATATCTCGAAAACCTGCGGGCATGTCCTTCAGTCAAATGGCGCTACGATTTAATAAAGATAAATAATTACGACTCGAGCAGCGTTTTTAACGGGTTGAAGTATGAATCAGTCCAGCCTTCGTTTATCGAATTGTAGCTTTTGTCAGGCACATCCTCGTGCCGAAGGTTGATTTGTGTGGTTTGTTTGCTTGGTTTTAAGTCAATGGTGACGCGGGACGCGATGGTCCATTTTTCCGCATACCAATCTTGAACAAGTTTTTTATTGGGAACGACTTCTACGTTCTTGCCAAAAATCGTACCGTCAAATAATGAAAACGGCTCACCCGCCTTATCGGTCATTTTTGCCTTGCTACCGGACCATTTTTCGATGAGTTTTGGTTGAGTTAGGGCTTGGAACACTTTTTCTGGAGAGGCGTTGATATCGTAAGATTTTTCAATTAATTTCATAAGACGTAAATTTCAGTATACCATTATTTGTATGGTCAATGACAGTGAAAAACAAAAGTTAATCGACTTAAGCAAACTTGTCAGAAAAGAATTGGATAGCTTAAGGGGAATGGAAGCCGAACACCCCGCGCTTGTAAAATTTTTAGAGTCTGTCTTGGCGATGCTCTCAAATCTTGGAATCTAAATTCCCGGTTCTTTTCTTTGGCGCCATGGTATTGGGGTTGTCCGTTCCGGCGCTCGCGGCGTTTTTGAATCCATTTATTTTGTTTTTTGTTGCTTTGGTTCTTTTCTTGAATTTTTTGGGACTAGAATTTGCAAAAATAGTCGACGAGTTTAGACATTGGCGAGAGCAGATCCACCTGCTAGTTATTACTATGATCGTCGTTCCGGTATGTGTTTATGGGATAGCCAGGGTTTTATTTGACGTTTTTGGGATGGATAGCCGGTGGGCGTTGGGAGTCATGCTTGTATTTGCGGCTCCGACGGCAGCGTTGGCCCCAACCTTAGCCCGGCTCTTGAAATTAAATTCGGAAAGAACGGTAGTTAATGTGGCGTTAACGACGCTCAGCGTGCCTCTGACATTGCCGATATTATTTCGTTGGGTTTATGGAACGATGGTTGTCAGCCCCTGGTTGCTTTGTGCGATGATCGGGGTTCCGGCTATCGCGGCGGCTTTGGCGCGGAAACAGTTTGGGAAAGTTGATTTGGGAATGTGGCCCCCGGTGGCGTTGATTTGCCTGGTGATTGTCGGATCGATGGAGGGCTTGTGGTCGGTTGTTCAAGATCATCGAACCGAATCGTTACTCATTCTCACGATTTTATTTATTAGTTACGCAGCGGCTTTTTTGGTGGGATGGTTGTTGTTTCCCTCTGATCGACTTAACGGTGCTGTGATGTCGACTTGGACAAATAGCAGTTTGTCGTTGGGGTTGGCTACCGCCTATTTTAAGTCTTCGATGCCGATGATTGTTTTGGTCGTGGTTTTAAGCGAATTTCCTTGGAGCGGTTTGTTAGGATTGTTAAGATTGCGGAATCGCTGAAAAGGATGGCATAATTAAAGCCGATGTCCAAGTCTAAATCCCCAAAAGATTCCAAAGCCGTTATTATTCAGTTTGCTGACGAAGCGAAGACGTTGCCGGATGGCAGCAAAGTGATCTATGCCGAAAGCGATGAAAAAATAGTGTTGTACCATAAGCCGATTTCGGAAAAGAGTCGGACGTTTGTTTACGATCGTAAAAGCGGTAAGATTTTTATTAATAATAAGTTAGGCGACAATGCGGATAAGCGCGAAATGATTCGTTTGGGTTCTTACCTAATGGCCAATGCCAAGGATTCGGATCTGGTCACGTTAAATGTCCAGACCAAGGATTCGCGATGATGGGGGTTTCTGGAATTTCTCCTTCTTTGGGAGGAATTCAGCCTAAAAATAATCTCTCTCCAGTTACTAATCCGGCCACTGCGCGTTATGCCGGCAATCCTGGTTTTCAATCTGTTTTGCAAGGGCTGGGGATTCGAACTCAAGATGTTTCCGCCATTGTTCGTCAGCAGGGTGGGCAGGCCAAGATTCAGGACGGTATTCGGGATGTTCAGCTTATTCACACGACGGCTGAACAAAAGATGGTATTGGAGGCGCTGGGACTCTCCGGCGTTGCGTTGGCAGTGGTCGTTCAATCTGAAGAAGAAATCAGTCGGATTCGTAAACGAATGAAAGATGTCAAAGAGTCGATGTTCGATAAAAAGAAATTGGCGCAGATGGGGCAGTCGCTAGGGGTGCCTGTAAGCGAAAACAGTTTGGTGTTTTCCGATACTCAGGGTGGGTTGTTTATTATTCAGGCGGGGATTCGCGAAATCGTTCAGTCAAAATCAGACGAAGATAGCGAGGAATAAACATCCAACGTTTGATCCGCCGGGGTTCAATCAGGCCTCGAAACAGCCATTCCAGCCCTGCTTTTTGCATCCAGACAGGCGCACGCTTCTTGGTTCCGGCCAAAATATCAAAGACGCCGCCAACGCCAATGCCAACACCATAGTCCAACACGTGTTCACACCTTTTCAGAAAATCATCTTGTTTCGGAAAACCCAATCCCGCCAGGACAATATCGGGTCTCTTAATTTTAATGTCTTCGATGATTTCTTCGTCGTCTAAAAAATATCCGTGGTGGCTTCCTACGACATTGGGAACCACTTGCAGCGCTTTCTGAAGAATCTCCGGAGTTGTGCCCACCAAATAGAAGCTAAACTTCTTTTGAAATAATTTGGGGGTTAGGTCGCTGCCGGTGATTTGATTTAGCGTTTGGTTTTTTAGCAGTTTGGCGGCCACCACAAGCCCTTTTCCATCCGGGAGATACAAATCGGCGGTTGTATCGGGGGACCCTACAACCATTTCGGGATTCAATGTGACGATGCGATGGAATTTCTTAATTTTTAGGAATTGTTCCACTGTTTCGATGACTTCGTCGTAGGTGGTTTGCGCAATGGGGAAGCCGTGGATGTTAACGAATTTCATTGAGGGAGGCTCGCTCGATTAACGCTTTTACTTTTTCCGTTGGCATCTCATTTACCCGATTCCATTTTTCCTCGATTTCGGATTGAGTGGCGTCGAGAGCGACCCATGGTTGGTTTAGTTCTTCCGCAATATTTTTAACTTTTTCATCGTAGGCGACGGCCAGAAACGGGATGTTGTTGAGGCTGGCCCAAACACAGGCGTGATAGCGCATGGCGATCATGGCGCGTACTGGTTGATCGGGTTGGGTTTGGATTCCGGGATAGGCGCTTTCAAAAAAAGCTCGGTCTTTGGGTGGTTGGAAATCTTTAAAGACCAAATCTCCGTCGAGTTCTTTCAAAAACAAAAAGAGACCGGGACAGAATTTGGATTTTCGAACGGAAAGCGCGACGGCGCTGCCCGAAGAATTTTGGATAGTGGCCTCATAATAGGCTAGATCCGCAGTGAGGGTTGATGGGATTCCCATTTTTTCGAGTTGAATTTGAGAGGCCTGGTCACGCACGGTAATCGGCAGTCCCTTCAGAACTTGGGCGG
Source organism: uncultured Candidatus Marinamargulisbacteria bacterium (assembly GCA_964349635.1). GTDB lineage: Bacteria > Margulisbacteria > Marinamargulisbacteria > SXXA01 > CAYGHZ01 > CAYGHZ01. The sequence continues at coordinate 1,956 of CAYGHZ010000126.1, read as the reverse complement.
TCAATAGTTCTGAAGATCTAAATCGAAACGGACCAAACCCCTGGGCGATCAGACTGATTTTTTTGCCGAGGCTTTTGGCTAACATCAAAATGCCGAGATAGTAATAAAGGCTTCGTCTGGACGTCTGGTCTTGGAGTAAACTGCCGCCGCCGCAGACCACCCAGTCGCAGTCAAAAATTGAGCGGGTGGTAGTGTGGTCTTTCAGCAGTTGCAGCGTTTTTTCTCGAAGCCAATCGTCGCCGGCGTTTCCATGTCCGTAATAGCCGAGCAAATAGACTTTCACGCGGCAAAACGGATGTTTTTATCTTTCATTCGGCTAACGGCTTCTTTAAGGCGTTCGACCGGAGTCGTGATCGAAATCCGGAAATATCCTTCGCCGCACGGACCGTAACCGGTGCCGGGCACTACCAATATTCCAGTTGTTTCCAGCAATTGAATGACGAAATCGGCAGACGTGTAACCCTTCGGTACCTTGGCCCAAATGTAGAACGAGGCTTTGGGCTTTTTTAAGTTCCAGCCGAGGCTGTTTAGGCCGTCGACAATGACGTCGCGCCGTTCCTGGTAGATTTTGTTTTGACCTTCGATAAATGATCCGTTGCTTTCCAAGGCCTTAATGCCTGCGACTTGAATGGCCTTGAAAATGCCCGAGTCGACGTTGGTTTTGATTTTGCCGAGTGCCTGAATCCCGTCTTTGTTGCCCACGGCCATACCGATGCGCCAGCCGGTCATATTGAAGGTTTTTGATAAAGAATGGAATTCCACGCAACAGTCTTTTGCACCTTTAAATTCGAGGATACTTTTGGCTTTGTAGCCATCGTAAGTGACTTCGGAGTAGGCATTGTCCATACAAATCAAAACGTTGTTTTTATTGCCAAAGTCGACCACGTCTTGCAGATGTTTGTCGGAGGCTACAGCCCCGATGGGATTGTTGGGATAATTTACAAACAAAACATTGGCCTTTTTGGCGACTTCCGGTTCGATGGCGCTCAAATCCATTTCGTAGTTGTTTTCTTCTTTAAGCGGAACAATGTAGGGAATGCCGCCTGCGATCAGCGTGGCTACCTTATATACGGGATAGCCGGGGTCGGGCAAAATGGCGATGTCGCCGGGATCCAAGCAGGTTAACAGCATGTGAGCGATTCCCTCTTTGGAACCGATCAAAGATACGACTTCATTTTCGGGATCGAGATCGACGTTAAAACGCCGCTTGTACCATGTGGCGACGGCGGTGCGGAAGTCTTTGGTGCCCTGGTAGGGCGGATAATTGTGGGTAGACGGGTTTTTGATGGCCTCGGTCAACGAGTCGACGATAAAAGATGGCGTTGGGAGATCCGGATCGCCGATGCCCAGGTCAATAATGTCGATGCCGCGTGCGAGGGCGTCCTGCTTTTTTTTGTCAACTTCTGCGAATATATAAGGCGGAATGTTTTTGATGCGCTGCGTCATTTTCATAGTTCGATTTCTCCTTTGTAAACAGATGTGGCTGGGCCGGTCATCATGACGTGGTTGTCGGATTGTTGCCATTCGATGGATAAGTCGCCGCCGGGGAGATGAACCAAAACTTTGCGATCCAGGCGATCGGTTAGGACTCCGGCGACCACGCTGGCGCAAGCACCGGTTCCGCAGGCTAGGGTTTCGCCTGCACCGCGTTCCCAGACGATCAGAACGATTTCATTTCGGTTGATGACTTGGATAAATTCGGTATTGGTTCGATCGGGAAACGTGGGATGGGTCTCGAAATGCGGGCCTAAGCCTTCGATGTCAATTTTTTTCAAGTCGTCGACAAAAACAACCGCATGCGGGTTGCCCATGGACACGCGCGTGAATTCAAAATTCTGATTATTCACAGCGATTTGTTCTTTGATTTGGGTATAGGCGGGCGCTCCCATGTCCACTTCTACCGCTGTTACTTCGCCGTTGTTGGTAATTAAGGCTGGCACGATAATTCCGGCAGCG
>CAYGHZ010000125.1:0-6893 GCA_964349635.1 uncultured Candidatus Marinamargulisbacteria bacterium | reverse complement strand
AATCCTGCAGACTCCGCCGGATCTCGTCGTATTGGACCTGATGGTGCCCAAGCTCGACGGATTTCAAGTTCTAAAACAAATTAAGGAAAACGAAAAAACAAAATCCATACCCGTCGTCATTTTATCCGCGTTGGGCAACGAGGAAGACGTACTTCGGGGTTTCAGTTTAGGCGCTGAAGATTATATTACCAAGCCGTTTCATCCGGTCGAACTTCTAGTCCGAATGAAGAAGGCCATGCACGCCACGTGAACCTAATCGTTGGACTTATTTTCTTTTTTTTAATGGGACTGATTTACCTCTACGGATACCTGCTTGTTCTGAGATTAATTAATTTTTATAAAAAGAAACAAGAACTAAAAAAACGCAGCCAATGGAATTTGGTCATTCCGCTTTACCTTGCCAGCGACTACGACATGTTGCGAACCTCCGCACAAATAAAACCCGGAGATTATGGTCTATTTACAGATTACTGTATTCGGCTGTTTGAAAGCGTTAAAGGGTCCGAACATCGCAAGCTGGTCGACCTGATTCGATATCTGAAATTGAGCGACTTCCACATAAAAAAAATTCAACACGGAAATTTAGGCCAAAGAAGCCTAGCCGCCTATTTTTTAGGAATGATCGGCGAGACCCGGGCCATCCCCCATCTGGTTAACGGATTAAAGGAAAAGGACGATTTTGTTCGATTGGCGTTTGCCCGCGCGCTGGCCAGAATGCCCGATGGGCACCGCTACGTAAAACAAATCATTTTTTACCTAACCGAGACGGATCTGAGCCAAGATTTGGTCGCGGATGCCATCTTGAACTTTGGCTCCCACACCGGCCCCGCCCTCACCAAATTTTTAGCGCTGGCGGACGAAATTACCGAACGCATCGGCTTTATCATCGATCTGATTGCGGAAGTCCAATATTCTCCCGCCCGAGAGGCGCTCACGGATCTGCTGATACGCACCAGCGATCCCGCCATTAGCCTCAAGGTAACCCGTGTGTTGGGAGAGCTTCCATGATGACCGCATTTACCATTTTTGTCCTTGGCTACACCATCGTCCTGAACGGCTTTTATATGTTGTTTAATATCTTGGCTTTTTTCCATCTGCGCCGCTATATGGGCCGAGTCCCGATCGCAGAATTTCACCGCGTGTTTCGCTCCCGTTTTTTTCCGTCGATTTCCTTGCTAGTTCCGGCCTATAACGAATCGGTCAATATTTGCGAAAGCGTTCAATCTCTACTGATGCTTCAATACCCGGAATACGAGGTCGTCGTCATCAACGACGGCTCAACAGACGATACGCTGGCGCGCCTCATCGACCGATTTAAGCTAAAAGGGAACCCGTGGGCCTTGGGCAAAATCGTTCCCTGCAAGACCATTCGGGCCGTTTACACCTCGGAAAACCATCCCAACTTGTTTGTCATCGACAAAGAAAACGGCGGAAAAGCCGATGCGCTAAACGCAGGAATCAATGTATCCAAACATCAGCTGTTTTGCGCGATCGACGGCGATTCCATACTGGAAAAAGACTGCCTACTAAAAATAGTCCGTCCATTTCTGACCCATCGCCACACGATCGCTGCGGGCGGCATTGTTCGCATCGCCAACGGCTGCACGATCTCTCATGGAAACGTGGATCATATCGACCTGCCCAAAGGCCACCTGGAACGTTTTCAAGTCTTGGAATACCTCCGCTCCTATCTATTCGGACGGGTTGGACTCGATTTTTTGGGCTGCACGCTGGTCATTTCCGGCGCTTTCGGACTCTTCAAAAAAGAGGCCGTCGTCGCCGCTGGTGGTTATCTGGCCTCATCAATCGGAGAAGATATGGAACTAGTCGTGCGGCTTCATCACCTCTATCGAAAACGCAATCAACCGTATTCTATTTCATTCGTGCCGGATCCGGTCTGTTGGACCGAGGTTCCGGCAGACTGGCATACCTGGTTTAAACAACGCAACCGTTGGCAAAGGGGACTAATGGACAGCCTGTTTCGCCATATCGGCATGCTCTGCAATCCCCGCTACGGCCGCATCGGAATGATCGCGATGCCCTTCTTTTTCTTTCTCGAGATGCTCAGCCCCATCATCGAATCTCTAGGCTACATTTTTTTATTTTCAGGCTGGATTTCCGGCATCCTCAACGTCAAATTTGCAGTACTGATGCTCACGGTCATGTTGGTACTAGGCATCAATCTCTCCCTAGCCTCATTGTGCCTGGAAGAACTCTCGTTCAAACGCTACCCCAGAGTCAAAGCCATAATTATTTTATTTTTCTACGCCTTTATCGAAAACTTCGGCTACCGGCAAATTCATGCCCTTTGCAGACTAAAAGGCACCATCGACTATTTCCGCGGTAAAAAGAGCTGGGGCGCGATGACGCGGCGGGGGTTCACTTTAGAAAATCCGGCTCTGAACCCCCGTTGAAATCGTAATCTGGCTGCCCGACGCTCCTTCATTGCGATACAAAATCGAAGTCAGGCCAAACACATCGCGCGAAAGCTCATATTTAGCCTCGCCTCCCATCATATAAAACCCCGGCCGCTGCGCCAACGCCAAGGTCGATTCCGGAGGCAGAGTCCCTCCCCCTACGACAAGCCCCATATAACTCACATCATCCCAATACCGCCGGATCAAAATATTCGCCGAGCCATCCGCTGAACTTGCATAGCCCTTCAACGAAAATGTATAACGTTCCAGATAGGCAGTTGCCGACCCAGTATAAATCAACACTTTTTGAGCCGGAAAATCGAAATACCGCAGCCCCGCCGACGACTCGAACCCTTTCCAAAGAACCTGATACCACTCGGCCCCGATGCGATACGTCGGAAAAATTGAAAATGCCGAGTAAGCCGCCGCCAAATACGCATAACCAATCTCCGAAAATTTTGGATAACTTTCTATTTCGTATTGAATCCCAGGCGTTTGTCGATGGGCCCAATGGACGCGCCCCAATAGCTCCTCGCGGCCTGCTTCTAATTGAAAGAGATGCCAAGGACCAAAAGCGTAATCCCTTTGAAAGCCATCATAGGTGTATGCCGCCCCCACATGCATCTCTGCCTGAATCAAAGAAGAAAAGAAAATAAAAAAAACCAAAAGAAAGCGAATTTTAATCCTCATAGGGAAGGTGCTACAATTCATTTTACTATGCCTCAAGACAACTGGCCCGAATCCGAAGAAAAAGACCCCAAGCTCGTTACCTGCAAACACTGTGGAACGGCGATCGCATCCAGGGATATTCAATTGCTCCCCAAAAAATTCATCGGCGACCGCCAAACGATGTGGGGCGCCATGGAAAAACAATATATCCGGATCAACCGCGTTAATTGCCCCAATCCGTCCTGCGGAAAAAAATACTCCGTCAAGGTTCGCGTCTCCGATTGGATTTACGCCTAGGTTTAAAATTTCCTCCCGCCGGGAATTTATCGGTCTATGATTATATTCCTAGGTATTGTCGGCGCCGTTATTTTATTTTTTGTCGCTATTGCAATTTGGGACATCTTTATCCAGCAAGGCCACGTCATCCAACATAACTATCCCGTCATCGGCCATCTGCGCTATTTTCTGGAAAGCATCGGACCGGAACTTCGCCAATATTGGGTTGCAGATGACAAAGAAGAAATGCCTTTCAATCGCGCCGAACGGCGTTGGGTGTATTCCACAGCAAAAAAACAAAATAACACCTTTGGTTTTGGCACTACCGAATTGTTGTACGGAATGGGGTATCCCATCCTAAAACATTCCGTCTTTCCTTACCCCGAAGGCAAGGCGGTCTACATTAATAATGACTCATCCGCCATTCCCTGCTTAAAGGTGATCGGACAATTTCATAAGCGGCGGCGGCCCTTTCGTCCGGAATCCGTCGTCAATATTTCGGCCATGTCGTTTGGATCGTTGGGATACAAAGCCGTCTCATCAATCAACTTAGGTGCAAAGAGAGCCCACTGCTTCCAAAACACCGGCGAAGGCGGAGTCAGCCCCTATCATCGCCACGGCGCCGATTTAGTCTACCAATTGGGAACAGGCTATTTCGGCTCGCGAACCGAGGACGGACGGCTTTCAATGGATTTGCTAATGCAAAAGGTCGCGGAAATGCCGTATTTACGGATGATCGAAATCAAACTCTCTCAGGGGGCAAAACCGGGTAAAGGCGGCATTCTTCCCGGCAAAAAAGTCACCAAAGAAATCGCCGCGATACGCGGTGTTAAAGAAGGAGTGGATTGCCTGTCGCCCAACAGCCATTCCGAATTCTCTAACGCGGACGAGTTGATCGACTTCATCGAACGCATTGCCGATAAAACGGGGCTTCCGGTCGGCATCAAAAGCGCCATTGGAAAAACCGAATTCTGGGTCGACCTGGCCCGACGCATGCGCGAACGCAACCAGGGCCCGGACTTTATCACCATCGATGGCGGAGAAGGAGGCACAGGCGCCGCTCCGCTTACCTTTGCCGACCATGTCTCTCTACCGTTCAAAGTCGGGTTCACTCGGATCTACCAAATATTTCAAGCCGAAGGCATCGCCGACCGCCCGGTCTGGATCGGTAGCGCCAAACTAGGCTTTCCCGACCGCGCGATCGTCGCCTTTGCGATGGGCTGCGACATGATCAATGTCGCCCGAGAAGCGATGTTCGCCATCGGCTGCATCCAGGCCCAACAATGCCACACCGACGAATGCCCCACCGGCGTCACCACCCACAGCAAGTGGCGCCAAGCCGGGGTTAATATCACCGACAAGTCCCATCGCCTGGCCAACTACATCACCGGATTTCGCAAAGAATTGCTGTCTCTAGCGCACGCCGCAGGCTATCAACACCCGCTCCAATTCTCCGGAACCGATATTGAATTTTCAAGCGGCGTGAACAAGTTTACGACTCTCGAAGACTCCCTAGGCTACAAACGCGAACCCATCACGTTTTCCAATATGTTGGACTACACCGCAACGCCCTAAAACGCCAATTCAAGACCTTCCTTGGCCGCCCGACATGTTGTTGAAAGTTTATTTTTCTTAGCCCAAGATTTCGACTCGATCACAATTTTATCCAACTCCTTGTCAGTCCGAGCCGGATCATGATGAAAATAAACCAACTGTTTTATTTTGGCGGCTTTCGCTAAATCCTGAACCTGAGAAACGGTGCTGTGACCCCATCCCGCTTTAGCCGGCATGTCTTTTTTGATGTATTGAGCGTCGTGAATTAAGATATCCGCCCCTTTGCAGAATGCAACATGCGAGGCCGATGATTCAAGTTCATTGTCGGTTGCATAAACACATGATCCCTTTTCGGAATAAATGCGATAACTAAATGCCCCACCCGGATGATTATTAGCGATTTTTTCGACCCGCAACCCTTCTTTTTTAAGAACCGCCAATTCGTCACCCGCCATCACGCGATGTTTGGAAAGCACTTTCGAAAACTTAACCGGAAATTTCTTCCCATCCATCAAATCGTTTAAAACTTCCGAAAGGAGCGGCCCAAACCCCGAAAGAAACGTGATCGCTCGCTTGCTCTCATATAAGGGATCAAAAAATGGGAGCCCATGCACATGATCCCAATGCAAATGTGAAAACAAAATAAAGATCTCCACATTTTTCTTGGCCAACTCTTTGCCCAACGCATAAATACCGGTACCCGCATCCAAAATCAAAATTTTATTTTTACCAAAGGGTATACTAAGCGAGGGAGTATTGCAGCCATATCGGATCGTATCGCGGGCGGAAACGGGAACGGAACCACGGACCCCCCACAGTTTAATCTTCATCAAAAACATTATACCCTGTATCGTGTAATCTCATGACAAAAAAAATAATCTTTGCCGTTTCAAGTATTGTCGCCATCAGCGGCCTGGCCTTCGCCTTTCTGATTTGGCTAATTTATTTTCATCAATCCACCCGATCCGCAACGCTTAATTTTTTACCCCCTCTCAATGCGTTTTTAAACGGGCTCAGCGCTTTATTTTTGACCGGCGGACTGATCGCAATTTTTAACAAACGTCCCAAAATTCACCTCAGTTTCATGATCGGCGCTTTTTTGCTTTCAACGTGTTTCTTAATCTCATACGTGATTTACCATAGCTTTCATGGCGACACCCATTTCTTGGGCCAAGGCTGGATTCGACCGTTTTATTTTTTTATATTAATTAGCCACATCGGCCTGACGATATTTGGCCTGCCGTTAATCCTAACTACATTTTTCTTCGCACTGATTCGCCATTTTGCGGGCCACAAAAAAATCGCCCGATACACCTATCCGCTATGGCTCTACGTTTCGGTGACCGGGGTCATGATCTATTTTCTATTGCGATTTAACTCGTAGGCGTCGTGCCGTCTGCCTGCATTTGCGGCATCATTTTTAGCTGTTCCATCAACGCCCGGCCCAAGTTCTCTTGATTGTCGGCTTCCATATCATTTTGAAGCTCTTTGATTTGCTTATCAAAGCCTTCGTCGCTCATGCCTTTGATGGCATTTTGCCAGAACTCGCCCAAATCAATCGGTCTGGTATTCAGTATCCCGCCTACTTCTTCCTCTTCCATCATAGAACCTCCGTTAAAACTGGGCTTGTAGAACTAATTGGCTTTAGGTAGGGCAGATTTTGGATCGGCTGATGACGCGAGGGCAATGATTGATCGCAAACACACTGGGAAGGTTTTACAAGCCCCTGTTTTCAATCCTATATATCGGGGCTACGGCAAACAAAACTTACACCGAAATTTTATGTTCTTTTCTTAGGGAACAAAACTGAAGCTAAAATGGAGACTCCAATCAAGCTAACCAAGATCGCAAGGGACGCCAAAATCGGCAAATGAATCCAGTCTTCCAAGATCATTTTGGCCCCGATAAAGACCAACACGGCACCCAATCCAAAATGCAGGTACTCGAATAACCCCATCACCTCGGCCAATACAAAAT
>CAYGHZ010000124.1:0-6915 GCA_964349635.1 uncultured Candidatus Marinamargulisbacteria bacterium | reverse complement strand
GCGCGACGTTTCTTAATGAATATGTTCAGGCGCAGGATGAGCAGCTGATCCTGAATATGCCGACTCAAAATATTACGACGACGTCTAATACGTTTTCGATTCCCACTCAGTTCACACCCATTACGGCCACTGCCGATATTCGATTAATTGTGAATGGCAGCGCTGCTACATCGTCTAATTTTAAACTCAAAAGCGCCTATAAAGGAGAAATTGAGTTAGTCGGTTATCCGGACGGTTCGGTAAAGACCATTCAGGTGGCGACAAAATATCGAAAGAGTTTTCGCACGACCTTTATTTTTCAGGGGAAAGAAGGGTATGACGAAATTTTCTACTTTAATAAGAGCGATTTTGATATGACCAACGTTCCCGTCCGGTTTAAAGGGATTGATCACATCCGGATTTATGATCGAAAAATTCGTCAGGAGATCCGATTGGATGAAGGCCGGGATTACCTCGTGTTTTATGGTAGAGAAGGCGAAACCGAAAACGGAGTTGATTTGCGAATTAAATTCTTGAAGAAAAACAGTCTAAATCAATCCCGGCTTGACGACGAAAATTATCCAAACGGGTCGACGTCCATTACGATTGTCTACGATTATACGCCGGATACGTCACCCAGCCAGGGTAGTTTGTCGCAAACTATGTTGGGGTTGACGGTGGGAGCCAATTTGTCGGACGGATGGAGCGTGGGTTCCGAGTTTGCGGGTACCCAGCATAATTTTGCAAAATCGCGATTATCCTCAAAGATATCGTTCAAGGGAACCGGCAAAGATGATCAGGCCTATGCGTTGCAGAAAAGTAATTTGGTTGAGAGTTCTGAAACGGTTTTCATTAACGGACGGTTGCAAAACAAAAATACGGACTATATTGTCAATTACAACACTGGTAGCTTGAGGTTTCGCAACCAAACGCCTCGACCGGAAGACACAATTGACGTTAGTTTCGAATACTTTGATACGTCAAGCACCGCGACGACAGGGCAGGTTTCTCCGCTCAAGGTGTCCACCAAGCTTTCGACGGATTATCAAAATGATCGTTTCACCGCAAACGCCAATTTTAAGTATATCGACAAAGACTTTCTTCCCATCGTACCAATTCAGGAACAAAAAGGCACGATTGCTTTTGGCGCCAGCGCAAAAGTGAAATTAAGCGAGACCGAATCCATTGATGCGGCGTTTAACCAGCGCAATCAATTGCAGGACAAGAACGATCGGGGCGAAGACCGGTATTTGCATCAAAACGATTTTAAATCGAACGCGACAATAGGGCTGTTTGACGGGTTGTTTGATACGAAGCAGTCGATCCGGTACCTCACCAATTTGGCGGATCCGGTTGCCACAGTTGGAACGGCAAATCCCTATGCAGTCGATGATGTGACTCTGGGTTACGACGGAACGGTGGGATTTGGACCCTCGTATTTTCGAGAATCGATTAAGCGTAGTTTTTCCCGAACAGTTACTAATTATGCGAACAATCGCAATAGAACCGACACGCAGATCGATGGGACGGATTACAACTCTAATTTGAATATGACACAGTTTTTTTTGATGGGCGACACACAGATTAACCCCTTTTACAGCGAGGCCTTTACACGTACGTCAAAAGAAGGTGTACTTCAGTCGTACGATAGCCGTCGGGGATATGGAGTCAGTACGCGTTTTGCGCCAACCAGCACCTTAAGCGGCGAGTTTAATTTCGATCGATCCAGACGTTCGTCTGCGCCATCGCTAACCGTATCAGAAAACGTGACCGAACTGAGGAACGAAGCGAGCCGAATCAATTTTAATCCCTATGTCTGGCTTCAGACCGGGTACGATCATCGGCGGGAAGAGGGTGAAAGTCCGCTGATTAATCAACGCGCTAAGATTTCGGATTCGACTACCTATCAGGTCAAGCGATTTGCTCCGTACGGATTTATTAGTATTTGGGACCTGCCGCGGGCAGACCTAATTTTCTTTCCCATTCGCAACACGTTTGCCACGTTCCAAGATACGACAACCCACACCTTGGAGAACAACGATAAGATCAAGTTTGATTACAAACGCAACTATTATTCAGTGGGAAATATTGAGCCGTTGCCCGGTTTCCAATTTCGCAACATTTCTTTGGATAAGGAAAATTCAACGCGGGTTAATAATTTGGATTTATTGACTACTTCAAGTGACGTTAGTACCCGCGTTTTTTCCAAGAAGCTGGCTGATTTTCAGGTTGGTTTGCCGTTTCCGATCCTTTCCTTATTTAAGTACGACTATTTGACCGAAGAATCGGCGGAACGCCGAGAGAACAATCGCACCGCGAATTCTGCAACCAGTAACGTTACTACTGAAACCCTTCCGGCGTATAAGCGGACTCAAAAATTGGCTTATAATCCCGGGCGAATCGAAATTCCCATTTTTTGGTTTTTTAAGTTGGATTTGGGCACGCTTACTTCGTCCATTGAGGAAACATGGGAAGATCGGATCAATTCGAAAGTTTTGGATCTTGTTTCCAGGTCGGGATCCCGGTCCTCTCAAACCACTCAAGACAATGCGTCAAAGCGCCTCTGGGTTATCCAGGCTGGCGTTACCCCCCTTAATCTCTTTTCGTTAAATGGAAAGATAAGTACCGCCAATGAAGTATATAGCCGGAATTTGGCGCCAAGTCTCACCGGGACAACCTATAAGAATGACTTTAACGCGGAGCTGGAGGGCAGAATAAAACCGTTCGGTTTCTTGGAATTTATCGGGAATTACAAAAGGGGACGGCTCAATCAGATTCAGTCACCGTCCATTAATGTTTCGTCGGCGCAGCTTTATCAGGCAAGATCCGGTCGCACAAGTTTGTTTCAGGACTATCTGAATAGCCGGTCGGATTACGCGGAGCTGAAAGCCGTTTTTTCGCCTTTTGGGTTTATTTCATTCAACGGCGTGGCGTCTCATCGGCAGATTGGCGAGGACTTTGAGAGTCGGACATCCAACACTAACAATACGATTGTTCAACAAGTCGGTACCCTTGGTACCAGCTTCTTGCCGTTGGCTAATCTTACGATCGGATATGACTACTCTTTGAAACGCACAGTAAACAACGGGTTTGTTACACCGCCTGGGTATGGTGGAAATTTTAACCTAACGTACACTCCGTTTACGACGGATAATTTTGACGTCAAAATCAGCTACAACCGCGTGGATACATGGGGAACCGACCTTAACCGCCTTGATCAATCCGTTGTGAGTCAGGGAACCGGTGCGGCCATTCAAACCAGGGTCGAGTCACAGAACAATTTTGTCGAAACCGGGACTCTCAAAATTAATATCAAATTGCCGATAACCAACAGTCCGTTTGTCGATAGTTTGGTGGTGTCGGGCGAGGGCTACATGAAAAAAGTGTGGGATGGAAACGATCGCAACAAAAGCGAAGCGCGGGGTGATAAACTAAATAGTTATGACATTACCGGTATGGTTATCAAGGGCACTCTTAACTTCTAGCGTCCTCCTGATTTTTTTTAATGCTGTTTATGCCAATACCGAATCGATTCAGGTTCTATCTGAAAAATTTGTAATCATTGATTCCGTTTCCGTCGCTTTGGAAGGGGATTTGATTACAAAAGATGATGTTCTTTTTGTTGCGCTTCAGGATTGTTTGACCAAGCTTGGCGGTTCCGTGGAATATTTGCGAAAAGACGAAGCATGGATTTTGCGCCTGCCTAAACAAAAATTGGTGTGCCGGATCCTACCTTATTCCGAAGAATGTTGGATTAATGACACTCGGCATCTGTTGTCCACGGCGCCGATTTATTTTGACAATCGCTTGTATATTCCCGCAAAAGAATTTCTTGGTTTAATTAAACATGCTTTGGGAACGGAAATGTTAGCGAAATTCAAGCCCAATCGACCGGAGGCGGGCGTGGCCGTCAAAAAGATTCAGGAAATGGCAGTAGGGGACCAGATTCGAGTGCAGGTAGAGTCTAGCAAACCCTTTGCCTATTCGGCGTTTCAGTACAAGGATCCGGATCGGTTGATTGTAGATATTCCGGACGCTGTGTCGGAATTGCCGCTGATTACGCGTTCTGATTTGGGAGGATATACCCGAATTCGGGCGTCCCAATTTGAAAACCAACCGCCGAAGGTCCGTATCGTATTTGATTTAAGATCAACCGCTAAATTGGTTTCGAAAGAAGTGCGTGGCAATACCCTTACCTTGATGTTTTCGGTGCCTCGGGAAGAGCAAGTTATTAAAATGCCAGACGACCCTTTACTTAATCGCGTGATTGTTTTGGATCCCGGGCATGGCGGACGCGATCCGGGAGCGATGGGATTGTGCAGCAATGCCGAAAAATCCTACACTCTGGATATTTCCATTCGGGTGAAAAATTTGTTGGCTGAGAAGGGCGCCTTTGTCATTATGTGTCGTCAGGGGGACGATAACCCCACCCTTCAGGAGCGCACCGATGTTGCCAATAAAAACAAAGCGGATGCTTTTGTTAGCATCCACATCAACTCGTTTTTCAAGCCGCATGCCAATGGCACTGAAACCTATTTTTATAAACCCAAAGACCATAAGCTCGCCCATTTTTTGCATCAGGCGATCACGAAGCAGTTAAATCTCAAAGACAACGGTCTTAAAAAAGGCCGCCTGTATGTCCTTAATCACTCGGACATGGCGGCGGCCTTGGTGGAACCTTTGTTTATTACACATCCGAAAGAGTCGGACTTGCTCGACAATTCGGATGCCCGTCAAAAAATCGCGATGGCGATCTTTGAGGGCATCCGAAACTATTTTATTGACCTCCGTTAGTGGGAGGCGTGTAGTTTTGAAGTTGATTGGGGTTGCCTTGATAGTTGGTAGGTAATTTGAAGTTCGGATCGAACTTGGCATTTTGATCGAAGACAAAGTCGTTCTTGAATTGCAGCTCACTTCCAAATTTGAAATTGGGATCGAAGAAGGCCTTTTGATCGTTGCCGATCTCTGTGCCCGCTTTAATTAAGCCTTTTTGGTCGTTGGTTAATTTGACGCCTGAATCCAGTTTGTTCAATACGGTACTGTCAATTTGGCCGACCTTGCTCATCATCGTAGAGTCGATTTTAAAATCAAGCTTTCCTGCAACGTTGCCGTCGATCGACTTGATTTTGTCCTTCATCGATGCGTCGATATTGAAACCCAGCTTGCCTGCGACGTTGCCATCGATCTCGGTGATCCTGGATTTTAATGTGCTGTCGATTACAAAATCGTCGCCCAGTTTGGCGGCCAGCCCGCTGTCAATGGGAACGTTATTTGCCAATTTTCCTTTCATATCTCCGGCCAATTTGTAGTCAGTGGCCAGATATCCAACCATAGTGGTACTGATTTCTCCCGCAAATTTTTCGACTTCTTTGGGGATCACCATGTTGGAAGGCATAGTAATATTGGCCGGCATTTCGAAGCCCTTTTCGTATTTGACCTGAGCGCCGGACGGCATTACGTAGCCGGATTCGAATCCGACGTTTTTAGGCATCGTGAAGTTTGCGTTGTACGTAAATCCCTTATCTTTTTTCAATTCGTAGCCCGATTCAAACTTGGCGCCTTCCGGCAGAACGGCTGATTTTGGCAGATCTACGCCTTTATCGATTTCCATTTTGGGCGGCAGTTTGGCGGCATAAACATCGGGGATCGAAGCACCCGCTTTGAATTTAATACCTTCGCCCAGTTCTACCGTATGACCGGTAGGTAAAGTAAATCCGGAGGCCATGACGCAGGCGGCGGGGATCGACTTAATTTCCGGAGGGATCACGTTGCCGCGATTAAAGACGGTTTCTTGAGGCAATTGCATGCCGGCAGGAATCGTAAACGGATATTTCGTCGCATATTCGGCCGGAATATTTGGCATTTCCAAACCTTTATTGAAGGTCGCTTTTCCCATCAAATCGCTGGCGATTTTGGCTACTTCACTCTTTTTGGATTCCATTTCACTCTTGATGGCCGGAGAAGCATCCAAGATTTTTTGCGCGACATCTTTGTTTTGCATCAACTGTTGGAGTTCCATTTTGGCCAGAACGGCTACAGAGAAATTGGCGGTCGAAGTAAATTTAAATGTAGGCAGATTATCCGCCTTGACGCTATTTCTTAAGTTTTCGGCAACCAAAGAGAAACCGGGCAGCTTGTCCGCCAACGACTTCTTTTCGGATGCGGGAACAGTGGCCGCCTTACCGATCAAATCCCCCGCTGTGTCAAAAATGGCTTCTTTCACTTTATTGGCTACAACTGTGGATCCGGCGTTTACTGTCGCAACCCCGCCTTTTGTGGCATCCGAAACGAACGCCTGCAATACCGTGACGGAACTGCCTTCCTGTTTGGTGGCTTTGATCGTTAAGTTCTTGAGGTTTTCCGTGGTGGCTTTGCTGGTATCTAATTTATAGTTTCCTAGAGAGTCCGTGGTGGCCGCCGGAATGGAGGTTATTTTCTCGCCGGTAATGGAATCATAGGCTTCTACCGTTGCGTTAGTTAGGGGTGTTTCGCTTACCTCACCCTTTGCCGAAAGCGATGCGGAGCTGATAGTTGTTTGGGGAACCAGGACTTTTCCCAGAAGGGATTTGACGGACACGGTTGATCCGCCGTCGGTTGAGGTCAAGCTGGTTAATTTCCCGCAACTGGACTGGGTAAAAAGTAGCGCAAGAACAAACGCAAACGCACGAAAGCGATGTTTGGGCATTCGAATGCTCCTTTGAAAAATGGTTTGGATGACCTTAATATTCCCAATTTTTGGCATTCTAAACATGCTGTATACTCGCGTTATGGATTCAAGGCCGATTGGTTTGTTCGATTCCGGAGTAGGCGGGTTGACGGTGCTCAAGTCGCTACTCACGCATTTTCCGGATGAATCCTATATCTATGTGGGCGATTCCGGCCGCGCGCCCTATGGTGGCAAGTCTGAAGACGAATTGTTGGCCATCAATACCGAAA
>CAYGHZ010000123.1:0-6919 GCA_964349635.1 uncultured Candidatus Marinamargulisbacteria bacterium | reverse complement strand
CTTAAATATTAAGGCGATAGAATTAATGTCTAAAAGTGAAAAGGAGCAAGTTGAAACGATAGAAGGCTTAGTCCGACAGTTGGGCGAGGTAGGGATAAGATCTAATAGATTGACCTCCTCCGAAACAAGCCTGCTTCAGGAAGCCGTTGGAAAACAAGACATCGCCGCAATTCGGGTGATGGTCGAAGTCTTTAATTTAAAAATTCAAGTAGGGGATTTTCAGCATGCCAGAACCTTATGTGAGAAAACGAAAACCCTGGTAGCCTCTATCGATAACATAATAAAGACAGGCCATTCCGACGAAACGGTTGAAATGCTCAAAAATGACTCTGTCTACAAGAATGGCGCGAGCCTGATCAAGACGTATGACACCATTTATCAATACCTTATTAATAAGTTCCTTTTTCAGCTTGAGGAAGCAAAAAAACAAAAATAGACACCCCCTTATTTAAGGTGGCTCTCTCCCAACTGCCCGCACGCCGCTGCGATATCCTGGCCCTTTCGGAAACGAACCGTGACCGGGATGCCGCGGCGGTAAATCATTGATTTTATTTTGCGTAATTTTTCGGAATCGACCGGTTTAAACGGGATTTTGTGGTGTGGGTTTAGATTGATCAGATTAATCTTGGAATTGAGATACATCGCCATGTTACCCAGCTCCAGAATGGCCTGGTCGTCGTCGTTTTTACCTTCTAAAAGCGTGTATTCCAATGTCAATTTGCGATTGTGTTTTGATAAATAGTCGTGCAGCGCTCGCAGCACATCGACCAACGGATTGCGATTTTCAATCGGCATCAACTGAACTCTTTTTAAGGGGTTCGCATGGCCCACGGAAAACGCCAAATTCAAATAAATTTTCTCTTTGAGAAGCCGCTTAATTCCCGCCAAATACCCCGACGTCGAGACCGTGATTTTTCGGCGACTGATATTAAGGCCATATTCAGCTGTGATGATTTGGATGGCTTTCATGACTTCATCAAAATTCATGAGCGGCTCGCCCATTCCCATAAACACCAGATTGGAAATCGGTTGCCCGTCTTGATTAGCGTAAAGGACCTGCCCGACGATTTCGGCGGCGGTTAATTGGCGCTTGAACCCGACCACGCCGGTCAGGCAGAACTTGCAATCCACCGGACAGCCGCACTGGGACGAGACGCAAAGGGTATTATAGGTTTTTTCGCGCAAAACTACGGATTCAATCATTTGGCCGTCGTTTAGCTGCATCATATATTTTCGCGCAGTGTGATCGCCCGCTTCCAAGGCTTTAACGGACTTAAAGGCTGAAAGGGAAAAATGCGTCTTAAGTTTCTCCTGGTTTTCCTTGGAGATGTTTTTCATTTGGTGGAAATCGAGAACGTGTTTGTTGTAGATCCAGTCGAAAATTTGTTTGGCTACGAATGGCTTGATGCCGATGGGGGACAAAAGACTTTGAAATTCTTCTAGGGTTTTGCCTAAGATATTAATCATAGAATGTTAGTATACTATAAAGAGCATGCCATCCTCGTTACCCCGCTTACCCATCAGCATCCAAAACTTTGAAGTGCTCCGTCAAGGTGGCTATCTCTATGTCGATAAAACAGAGCTCATCCATCACATGGTGACAATGCATACCGCCTGTTTTCTGTCCCGTCCCCGACGGTTTGGAAAATCGCTTCTGATCTCCACCCTTGAAAGCCTCTTTGAAGGGCGGCGCGACTTATTTGAAGGACTTTGGATCGATTCTTCCGACTGGCAATGGGAGGCGTGTCCCGTCGTCCGGCTGGACATGTCAAAAGTGGTGACCCAGTCGCCGGAGGCCGCAACCCAGTCTATCGCGTTTCAACTCAAACCGTTTTTTGAAAAGTATCAGCTAGACTATGCGGCAGAGCTTTCGATTTCATTGCAACTATCTAGTCTCATCTCCCAACTGTCCAAAAAATCAGGCCGGCCGATTGCCGTGCTAATCGACGAATATGATAAGCCGATTATCGATCATTTGATCAAGGACGATGCCGATGTGTATCGGCAGTTATTGCGCAGTTTTTATGGAATATTAAAAAGTCAAAGCCATCAAATCCGATTTTTGCTGCTGACCGGCGTTAGCAAATTTTCAAAGGTCTCGATTTTTTCGGAATTGAATCATTTAAAAGATCTCACCATGCATAGCGATTTTGCAACACTGCTGGGATACACCCAGGCCGAACTGGAAAAGAGTTTCGAGGGCTGTATTTCCGGTCCGGATCAGTTAAGCCAGATCAAAAATTGGTACAATGGCTATCGGTTCTCGGAAGCGCCCGAAAAAGTATACAATCCCTTTTCCACATTGAATTATTTTCAAGACAACGTATTTCGAAACTATTGGTTCGAATCCGGCACGCCCAGTTTTTTGCCGGAATTATTAAAAGCCAAGAATTACGACGTGGAATCGTTGGAAGATCGCGAAATCACGTCTGACTCGTTTTCAAGTTACGACATCGACGATCTGAATCCCCTGGCCCTGCTTTTCCAGGCCGGATATTTGACGATTGCGAAGCATAATCCGGAAGAAAATACCTATATGCTGGGCTACCCCAACTATGAAGTGGAACAGTCGTTCATAAAGCAACTGCTAAAAACATTCGGATCGCAAGCCATCACGGATGTCGACCAGGCCACGATTTGGCTAAGGCGAAACTTAACGGGTGGGGATATGGAGGCATTCTTTACTCAGCTGCAGAGCTTCTACGCCGGCATTCCCTACGATATTCACATTAAAGCTGAAAAATATTATCAGACCATTTTTTATTTAATATTCAAGCTATTGGGCGTGCAGGTCCGCGCCGAGGAACGCACTCATGTGGGCCGGGCGGACGCGATCATCGAACTTAAAGACCGAATTTATATTTTTGAATTCAAATTAGATCAACCTATCGACGCCGCCGTCGCGCAACTCAAGGCCAAGAATTACGGTCAAAAATACACCGGCAAACCCGTGACGCAGGCCGCCATTTCGTTTTCGACTGCGCTGCGGAATATTGAGGCGTGGAAAATTATTTAGCGGCAATTGGGCGAGCGATGTGCAAATTGATGGCGTAACCATCAAATATCCGTGCACATTGAAGAGTATATTACCGATGGCGACACCCCGGTAATCATCGATGAAATTCAAATCGATCGTTTTATTCACGTGCGACCGGTTGCAGACGCTCTGACACACTTGAGCGGGCTGGTTCACATAGAAGAAAACCGATAAATTTCTTCAAAAACCTTGCAACAAAATGAAATAATGCCCCGATAACTTAAAAAATCCCCCTATTTTTATTCGTTACGAAAGGTTCAACCCAAATGTCTAAAAAAATTATTGCAACACCCGACGAATCGGCTTTGCTGGCTTCGGGGTGGGTTCTTGAGAATGCCGGAGACCCCGTAAAATTTGGTACGATTTATTTTATTAGACAGGTTCATGGGCGTCCCAGGCAAGACGTTGCCACCCAAAAATTTGTTGTCGAATCGCAGCGCCAAGTATTGCAAGCGCTTATCGCGCTGGGCAACAAGGATGTATTTCCTGAAGGGGCGTGTGAGGACGAGCCTCCGGAATCATGGAAAGCAATGACGCAGGCATCGACAGTTGCGGGATTTTCAAAAAAAGTCTTTCCGAGTGAACATGTTCCCGATAAGCTCAACGATCTTCAATCCGAACGGCTATATGCCGGTGGCGCGGAACTTTTTTATCAGGATCTTAATCCCGATATTTACATTCATCGAACGCTCCCCGACAAGAGCACCGGCGAAAAAATTGACGCTTTGATAAGCTCTGATTGCCATAGGGCCGTCAAGTGGAACGAAGACGTTGCGGTAGACCAAATAAAAGATTACCTCGCTCAAAATCCAGGCAAAAAGATCGCGTTGATATTTGGCGCCGCTCACGACTTCAAAGCCCGCCTAAATTCGGGCTTTAATCCCAGATTGCTTTCCAAGGCAACGGATTCTGCAAGACTCTCATGGCAAAACAAGATGTATGGGGAAGCTATGATGCTTGAATTAGCTTCGTTGGCCATCAACCATCCCCAAATTATCGAATTATGTCGCGGGATGTTTTGCGATTCCATTTTGGAACCGGAGATTCCTCTCCGGAAATTTATCGCGCAAGATCCAGTGGGAAACCCTGCGAGGCTTGAAAGCCTTAGACAGGTACTGCGGACTCATCTTAACCAAGAGCCCGATATATCCCCTAAAACCAGGACCTCAATGGAGTGGCTTATTGAGGTCATCAAAAATAATATTGGAGAAGTGGACTTTACTAACCAGAAAGCGCCGGGAATCACAGGCGAAATAGACCTCTCCCTATTTGGCGTAAGGGTAGTAGACCGAATCGAAGACCCCGAAACTTACGCCTTCCTGGTGCGACTTTTTCGATGTAGTAGCGGCGCCGCCCTATCGGCTAAATGCCGGGAAATAATTAATGAGAATCCAGCCGAAAATCCTTCTAAGTTAGATTCGCTTCGTTCACAGTTGAGGAATAGCGTAGATAAGGGAAGGTTTGAAATCGACTTAAAGATCAAATTGGTGCGTATTATCCACGAGATCAATGCCTCCAGACTACGATATCTCATCGAACGGGTCCACGGCCCCGCCGCCAAGCAACTTGCAACTCGCAAAATAGTTAACCCGAATTTTGCTTTACCAAGCAAGGAAGCCATGCGAATTGAAAATCCCGATATTTACAACTTTCTAGATCGGCTTTTTAAATGGAACAATGACTTATCCATGTTAATTGAATGCAACGAGCTCATGAATAAGTTACCGAAGGAAAGTCCGTCTCGGTTAAGAACGCTGGCTTCCCTTTTGCAAAATGGAATCAAAGAGCGACGGTTTTATCCCGATTTGGAGCGAAAATTCGCAACGATTGTCCGTGTGATTTTGCAGGCGGCTGCCCGATTCGAGCAACCGGACACGGGCCCGGCAGTCGATACGCCTAGGGTCGGATCTTCTTCTCACAAAGCTTCGAAAGTTCGCGCTTTTGGGGATTGTAAATCGGGATAGAGCGGTATAATAGTGCAAAGTCGTCAACTCCAAAAAATATCATTGGAGTAACAGGCCTATTGAATTAAGATAATTGGTAGATGCACCCGTTTAAAGAATTGAACTCGTTAATAAGTGAACTTGTTTCGGTCTGCCATCCGGTTAAAGTTATCCTATTTGGATCGTACGCAAAAGGTATTCCAGGGCCTGATTCTGACCTAGATTTATTGGTTATTGAAGACGAGCCCTTCGGCTCCGTTCGTAGTAGAAGAAAAGAAATGGCCCGACTTTCTCGTCATCTGGCACATTTTGGCGTTCCTCAGGACATTTTAGTTTATACGCCGCGAGAGATAGCTCTATGGAAAGACAGCATAAACCATATAGTTCACAAAGCACTAAAAGAAGGAAAAGTTCTATATGAGCGCGGAAAACCAAGCTGAAATTCTGTTGGAAATGGCTTTAAAAGATTGGCGGGCTTTGGCCGGAATGTCGGACGAAGAAGTTTTTGCCGAAGAAATATTTGGTTTCCATGCGCAACAGGCAGTCGAAAAAATCCTAAAGGCTTGGGCCTGTTTTCTTAACATTGAATATCCAAAAACACACGACCTTAATAATCTTCTTTATCTTCTTAAAACTCACGGTATTGACATAGATGACCTATGGGAGTTCGCTGAGCTAAACCCTTATGGAGTTCAATTTCGTTATGAGGCGTTTGACTCGGCCGATGAATCCATCGACAGAGTGAAAACCATTCGAAAAATCGAAGGCATAATCCATAGAATTTCGGAAATAATTAAGTCCCGTTAATAAATTGTTCGGGACACGCTCAAATCAGCCGATGCCGCTCCAGCTCGTCTTCCAAAAACATCTTGATGACGCTTTGATAGGGTAAATCGCGTTCCGATGAATAAGCGCGAATAGCGTTTAGCGTTCGATTGGGTAGCCGGATGCTGATAACCGTGGTAGGAGCCGCTCTTGGCAATTTAAACCCCAAATCGGTCAGGCTCTTGGATCTTTTCCTGTCGATAAAGTCCGTGACGTCATAGTCGTCATATACGGTGATTTCTTTGGGTCGCTTTGTCTTTTTATTTTTCATCATATACCTCCCGCTCCTTCCTTGAGGCCGTTTATCTTCAAAAATTTTAAGATCAGAATATTGAAAAAGCAACGAGTTCGGGAAGTGGTTGTAGTTTGATGTAATTCCTGAACCGACCGCGCCCCTGATCAACTTTTCGATTTTTGTTCCCCACAGTGATTTACCGGACAGTGATTTACCGCGCGGCTGAAGATGTAGCTTTGCCGACGAACGACGATGGCGCCGCTGCCGATTCCCAAATCCGCTCGACGCATCTGATCCCCTTCGCTAGCCGTCGTTGCGGCGGGCCCCAAATTTAGAGAATCGAAAGATCCGCTAGGGGTCGCCCTATTGGACTTGGGGGAAATTTGTACTACCTGAGTCGGGGTGGAGGGCCCTCTCATAACATAAAGATTGGCTTTTGCAGGCAGTGCCTGAGCTTTACTTACGCAACATCCCATATCGGGAGTCTATCATAAAGCAGCCATTTCCAAATCGGCTTTATTATGATTTTCGCTAAACTGTTAATTCCTATTTAATAACTTTATGCAATAACTATTAATTATTAATTAATAACTCATCAAACCCCGCCGACGTGTAATGCTCGAATCGACCCTCCCGAGTTTCCCGAATGATCCAGGCTTGGGCGCCCGGAATCGAGTTAATCAAGGCGATTCCTGTTTCCGGCGGCATAACCAGCAACGCCGTGGAAAGACCGTCGGCCATCATGGCATTGTCGGCGACCACCGTCGCCCGACGGATTCGGGTTTGGGTTGGGAACCCTGTTTTGGGATCGATAATATGGGAATACGTTACGCCGTCGATAACGCGAACATTTTGATAGTCGCCGCTGGTGGATATCGC
>CAYGHZ010000122.1:0-6935 GCA_964349635.1 uncultured Candidatus Marinamargulisbacteria bacterium | reverse complement strand
CGTTAAGCTACTCCGAGCCCCTTGATCCAACCAAAACACCTGTCATCGTTGTCAAAACCCAAAGCGGCCAGGTTCGC
Source organism: uncultured Candidatus Marinamargulisbacteria bacterium (assembly GCA_964349635.1). Classification (GTDB taxonomy): domain Bacteria; phylum Margulisbacteria; class Marinamargulisbacteria; order SXXA01; family CAYGHZ01; genus CAYGHZ01. Next base: position 6,858 of record CAYGHZ010000122.1, on the reverse strand, counting down.
TCGGTGGTTAACGGCAAAGTCACCTTCCAGTCTGGCGATGACGGACAGAGTATTGTGGAAGTTTCCGATCTGTACGATTTGGCTGGGAATAGATCCGATCTGTATCGTGCCAATGCGTTTGTTGTCGATACCGTACGGCCTGCCGCGCCTGTGTTCGTATCGCCAAAATCGCTGGTCAATTCGTCAGCATACTCACTTCAAATTCAAAGTGAAAACGGTCTTGAGACTCGAACCTACAATTTAGCCGAAGGTCAGCATACAATTTCGGTCACCGTAAGAGACGCAGCGGGAAATATTTCCAACCCAACTACCCAGCAAGTCACCGTCGACTTAACGCCGCCAGGCCTGGTTTCCGAATCGATAGCCGGCCTTCGATATTTGAAAGCCGGAACCTATCCCGTAACGCTCCAATTCTCCGAGCCTTTGGATCCCTCCAAGACGATGGGCATATCCCTTGGAACAATCCCAGTAAGCAACGGCCAAGTCGTGATCGCCGCCAATACCGTTAATCAGGCGTATCGTTTAAGCATCCAAAATGTGACGGATTTAGCGCAAAACGCCGTCAATCTCCAAGGCCAGCAAGATTATATCGTGGATACCGTTGCGCCGGTCCTGACCTTCGCCAATTCGCAAGCCGTGGTTAAACAAAACACAACGGCCTATTCCAACCCCGTTACGGCGTCAGAGCCGGACGTCACGATGACGTTGAACCCTGTCAATCTCACGTTATCCGAAGGCCAGCACACGATTTCAGTCAGCGGATACGACAAGGCCGGAAACACCGCAACTGCGATTTCTCAAACCGTGATCGTCGATCTGACCAAGCCGGAACTCACCAGTTTTACACTCGGTTCGCCCAACTTAGTGAAAGCAGGAACCTATGGCATGACTTTGAGATTTTCAGAGCCGCTTCAAACCGGCTTGGTTGCCAAAGTGAAAACGGCGTCGGGTCAATATCGCACCGTTACATTAACGACATCGGATCGCGTGATCTATCAAGGACAGGTGACCTTCCAATCAGGTGATGATGGTCAATCGACGGTGGAACTCTCCAACGTATTCGACGAAGCCGGAAACGTCCCGACACTCTCGCCATTGACCTGCTATAGGGTTGATACCGTTGCGCCGCAAGTCACCCAAACTGCCTTGGGCTATAACAACCCAGTCTCTAACGGCCACCGGGACATTGGCTTTACGATTGGATTCTCCGAGCCAGTTAATTCGGTTTGCACATTAATTTTGCCGGATGGCACGGTGTTAAACCCCACAAGCGCCCTGATATTCGATGTTCCAAAAAATATAAATGGCCAAGCGACCTTAGCGATTCGCGGCATTACCGATGCGGCTGGAAACCAAATAGCGGACAATACGTCGTTTAAGATTGCCATTGATTCTGTTCCGGCGGAGCCTAGTATTTCTCAGACGACTGCGGACACGAACCATGGGGCCTTGTCGGCGCTGCGCGTCCGAGGCGTGTTTAGCGAACCTATTCAAACGGGTCCGATTCGACCGATTCTTTCTTACGCCAACAACACCACGGTACAGCCCGATTCGATTACCTTTGGCGCTGACAAAAAATCGTTTGACGCGGTGTTTTCCATTCGAGCTGTGGATGAAGAGTTGAGGCTGTTATTGGCGGATGTTTTTGACGCCGTCGGTAACAAATCCGCCGAACCACAAATGCCCCTTGACCGCGTCGATAACACGCCTCCGGTCATCAGCAGTTTCGGCGCCAATACCTCGACGTTTGCAGCCGTTCGTAACGTCGGCGACGCCACGATCACCATCACGATGAATGTGACCGAAGATTATCAGCGATTGCTAGTCCGCATTTACAACAACAGTGGAAATCTGAAAAAGACATTGCTGGATCGTTCCGGTTCGCGCGGACTGGTGGTTTTGGACACCTGGAACGGCAAAGACGACCAAGGAATCTACCTGACCAAGGGCTGGCATACAATGAAAGCCTACGCCATCGATATGGCCAATAACCAAGGCGATTTGGCACAAGGACTTTTCGAAATTACCGAGGAACATTTGGATGTTAAAAATCCAGAGGCTCTAGTTATTCCGTATTCGTTTAAGGTCAACGGCGCTCGGTCATTCAAATACGACCTGCTCCGCAGAGAAGACGCGCCGAATCTGGCGGATAAGCCCAGTGGCATCCGTGCCATGAATGTGAACAATATCGCCAAGGTTACGGAACGCATTTACAAAGTAAATCCCGGAGGAACCGACACGCTGATCGCTACCCTTTGCACGGATCAGGCTACCGAGGCATTTACGAATCGGTCGGTCGGAACGTGGGACGGCAAGAACAACACTGTTTTCGCGCAATCCGGCGACTACTACCAACTGGTTACGATCAAAACTATGAAAGATATTTTCGAAGGCCAATTGAAGATTCCATTTAGGGTCGATCATGATGCACCTCAAATAACGGGCTTAAGTCCCAAAACGACTCCGATTAGCACCAAGACCGACGCTTCCACGGCATTCACCGTCGGGTTTAATTTTTCCGACAACCTAAGCACCAAAAACTTGACCGCAACACTCACTCAAAGCGACGTCAATCTTAATTCCCCGCAATCCTTTTTCCCGGGTCAAACCTATTTCCTTTGGACGGTGGACACGACAAACTGGAGCATTCCGGACGGCAACCGGCCATTTACGTTGACGGTGATTGATGAAGCAAAAAACGCCACTTCGGTGACAGTACCCGCAATTTTTGACAGCACCGCCCCGGCCTTCGATTTCACGATCCCGGCCTACGTCGCGCAAAACGTTCCGGTGACTATGCTGCCGGTAACGGATGCGTCATCATTTACGACATCTTTTAAATTGGGAGGCGCTGGGACGTATCAAACCCAATCGACTCTGAATAGCGCGGGAATAAATTCGGCCATCACCGTGTTTGTCAAAGTCGAGGATCAAGCCGGTAACGTGACCGAAAAGACGAAAGTTGTTATCGTGGACAATACAATCGCCGTGCCGACCCTGACGCTTTCGCCGGCATCGAATGCGCCGAACGTTAACCTAACGATTACGGCGACCCATTCCGACGCCAATCCCAAAACGCTTTATGCCCGAAACGATGGGGGAACTTGGGTTGCGCTTTCTAGTCTGTCTCAAAACAGTTGGACGCTACCGGCGTCGGATGGCATTCATACGGTTGGCTTAAGGTTGGAAGATATGGCGGGCAACGTGTCGTCGGAAACGTCAGTCACGATTAGGCTGGACACGACCGATCCGACTGTCAGTAACGTGGAGTTAGATCAAACCAACCTCAACTTCAATCGTCCACTCAAAGTCACGATTACAGCCAGCGATTCGGGCAGCGGCATTCGAGAATATGGCGCGACGCTTCGGCGGGCGGATGACACAGCGATTTTAACCAAAAGGAGTAACACGAACGAAATTCTTTTTGTGGGGTCGGATGTGCCGGGTGACGGGTCGTACAAGATTAGCGCCTTTGCTACCGACAACGCCGAACACGGTTCTTATCGGACGGATCGAACGTTTATCAAAGATGCGACGAGTCCGGTCGTTGGAGTCCTTTCGGATTCTGCAAACGGATCGTGGCAAAAAGGCGATTCGCAAGCCGAGGTTACGGTTCCTTATACGGAAATAAATTTTGATAAGATCGAATACAGCCTGGGTAATACCAACGGCGGTAAATTTAGCGCGCCGGCGTCAAACAAAATTTCTTATCAGACGATTTTCTCTGGGCAAAGCGATGGCAGCTACCCATGTTATTTTCGAGCCTGGGACAAGGCGGGTAATACCTCGGACTGGAAATACGTGACGTTATCGCTGGATAGAACCGCCCCTTCTTTCTTGGGAAGCGGAAATACCCAATTTTCTACGTCTTCTTACGCCAATGGCAACACAGCGTTGTCGGCAAATGCTTCCGACGGGCCCAGCGGTATCGATCACTATGAATACCGAATTCGGAGCAATTCTCCTATCCGTTTTGCAGGTTCCAATTCAACCACATTGGATTTTGGGAATTCTGGCGACGATACTTATTATGTGACGTTGATTGCGGTGGATCGCGCCGGGAATGTTGCTGAACTTCCTGCCGGAAGCGTTCTTTTGGATCGCACCGCACCGACGTTGAGTCAGCCGTCGACCGGCCTTGCTTATCAAAATATCAATAGGACGGTAACGTTTGGAAATATTTTTGCAACCGACCCCGGATCAAGCTCCAATAGCAGCGGCGTTAACCACTATACATTCAATATCAATGGCGCGGGCTGGACTACCTTTTCGCCGATCAATGGCTCATTTAGTTTTTCAGGCGATCTCGCCGGATGGAACAAAAACGGCCCCAACTCCGTTCAATTTCAAGTGTCCGATATGGCTGGCAACGCCTCGGATGTGAAGGTTGCGTCGTTTACCGGTGATGATGCACCCCCGTCATTTACGGCAACTCCTCAGATCAAGAAGTCAGTAGGCCAGGACTGGATTTCAACTGAGTTTATTAATACGAATGTTACGACATTCAAGGTCGATTTTTCTGGAAGCGATGGCGGAAGCGGCGTTCAAGCTTACTATGTCAGGATTTTCCCAACCAGCAGCCCTTCAACAACCATTGTTGACGGATGGAATAGCGGCCCTGTGGCCCTTTCTCCCGGAAGCTTCTCATTTACCGACGGAACTCAATATAAAGCTGAAGTTTCGATCCGGGATAACGCCTTTAACACTTCTTCCCTGGTGCAGTCTGCTGCTTTTACCGTTGATAATACGCCTCCGCGCCTTTCACAGAACTCATTATTTAAAAGCGAGGTACAAGCGACAGACAACGCAACCATTTCTGCAAAGCCCTGGGTTGCCCAATATTCGATCGATGAGGCAAACGTCAAATCTCACACCGTTCGTGTTCTGTCTCCGGATTTGGGCGTAGTTGCCAAGGCAGGAACAGGCGAGACTGCCCCTGTGAATTCTTCATCTGCGGGCGTCTATCAATGCCTTTGGAGCGGCTGGGTTGAAAATATTGTTGGTCAAAGTGGTAGAAAACAGCTTCCGGACGGAAAATATATCCTCGAAATTCGTCTAGTCGATCAAGCCGACAATATTTTTTCTATGTATTACGAATTCCTGTTAAAGGATGATATTCGTATTGGCGGAAACAATGTACATGCCCCATCCCTTGAAGGCGCCTCCGGGGATCTCTTGAAATGGGGCGAGGGAGACCGAGCCTTGAAATCTCTTAATGTGTCCGCCGGTGGAAACTATGACAATATGCCATTTGGGATCGACGTAACACAAAATGCGCTTACCTGGAATCGCGTAAAAAATAACAACGATTATCCCTATTGGTTAATCGACTATTTTGGATTAAAAGATTCGAAAGTGGCCAGGAGCGAGCAATCCAGCGCCACCCATGCTCAGGGTGACTCCAACGACGGATCGCAAACGATTTCGCTAAACCCGGGATACTATTTTCACGGTTGCTCGATTCGCTCCGGCAGTATTTGGGGGTATCTCTCCGCATATGCTTTTTCGGGCTATGCTACCGCGAATATGTCGACTCTCCGGATTTCGGCCTACACGCCCAGAACAGGTATAGACGTCGGACGTGGAACCACCACCATGCAAGGCGGAATGCCGTTGGTTAACGCTTGGAAAGGCACGGGGGATAAAACATTAATTAACGGAGATGTTTCAAACAGCAAAGTCACGTTCGGCGGTTATACATTGTCCGATCGTCGAAGCGGTCGAGTGTGTTATTTGTTGCAAAACAACACCGATAAATCATATAACGTTTCCCCAAGCCTTCCGGGTGTAGGATATAGCCTTGTTAAAGAAGTGTCTGGGCCTGGCACCTCGGGGATAGTTTCCGGTCAAGATATTGCTGTTTTTAAATCCGGGGATATTTACAAAGTTGTGTGGGCTGACACGCGAGACGGTAAGAGAGAGTTGTATTATCAAAAGGTAGATTTAGGAAGCGCCTATTCAAGTGGAACACAGATCGGAATATCATCTATTCGTGCTGCCGCAGTAATACAACTCAATCTTCTGGCCCCCAAGACCGATATCGGTACTGATATCCCCGTTTTGAACACCACGCATCCTGATTTCACTTGGCAATTGCCAACAACGAATTTAACCGCCAACACCCGCTTCAAGCTGGAACTATTCAAAGGCACAGTCACCGGCAATCAAGAAGCTCTGCCCACATTCAACGTCCCGCAAAACACCTTTAGTGATTCCTACCAAACCATCGACATCCCTGCCGGCACATTCCAGGTGAAAAACGATCGCATCACTTTCAATCCCGATGTCTACAACAGCCTCGGCAAAACGGCCGGTAGTTCTGTATACCGTTGGCAGATCAAAGCCGATTGGCAAGGCAACAACCAATGGCAAACTTCAACCACATCCGAATTATTCAAAGTCGATCCTCCTTTGGAAATCGAAGCGCCAATCAACTACCCCAATCCGTTTGAGCACACGACAAAAATTCGCTACAAACTGACCAAAGACGCGCGTTCCGTGGTGGTTCGTATCTTCGACGTCGCCGGTCGCTTGGTTCGGGTTTTAGACGATGCTCCTACGGATGGCACGAAGCCCTACCGCGAATACAACGATGTCGCGTGGGATGGTAAAAACGGCGTCGGAGACGAGGTCAATAATGGCGTCTATATTTACAAAATCATTGCGGTCGACGACACCGGACGAAAGGTCGACGCACGCGGCAAAGCGGTGAAATTGCGATGATGATTCCGATCTTAACTTTTCTATTGGCCATAGGAGGATTTGGTTTTTCAGATGGAAAATTACATGCTCCGGCGAGAATAGCCTCCATCCAAAACTCTATTTGGTGGAACCTGTGGTGAAGTCATATCATTTGTA
>CAYGHZ010000121.1:0-6958 GCA_964349635.1 uncultured Candidatus Marinamargulisbacteria bacterium | reverse complement strand
CATCCAGATCGCCATCTCCAACCATAGACCTTCAAATAAATCAAAATTATTGTCGATAAATAAATTCGCTTTTCCGTATTCGTGCTTTTCGCCTTTTACCACTTCACCGCCCAACATCGACGCCATTAATTGCATGCCGTAACAAATTCCAAGTACGGGAATTCCCATATTGAAAAGCGCCGGGTCGCATTTGGGGGCATTGCCATTAAAAACGGACGACGGACCGCCCGACAAAATAATGCCTTTGATATTGCTTTTTTTCTTTAGCGCCTCGGCCGACGTGTCATGAGGTAATACTTCGGAATAAACGCTGCATTCGCGGATCCGACGGGCTATTAATTCGCTGTATTGCGACCCAAAATCCAATATCGCAATCACTTATTTATACATTCCTAAGCCTTGGGCTTTTTGATAAATCTTACCTTCGGTCATTAATGAAGGTGCGATAATCAGGTCGATCATATCGTGCATTTGTTCGATATTTTCTGCGCCCAATGTGGCAAACGCCATGCGAATCGCGCCGGCCAAATTTTGAGACCCATCATCCGTTCGAGACGGTCCGACCAAAATTTCCTTTAACGTTCCATTGTGACCCACTCGGATGCGCGCGCCGCGCGGCAACACGGCATTCGGAGTCGCCATTCCCCAATGATAGCCGTTGCCGGGTGCTTCGGTGGCTTTCGCCAACGGTGAACCAATCATTACCGCATCCGCGCCACAAGCAATCGCTTTGCAAATATCGCCAGAATTAACGATGCCGCCGTCGGCGATGATCGGAACGTAACGTTTTGTTAGTTTGTAATATTTGGCCCGCGCTTCGACCGCCGCCAAAATTGCAGACGCCATCGGAACGCCGATTCCCAACACCCCGCGAGTGGTGCACGCCGCGCCAGGCCCGATGCCGATAAATACCGCCTGAACGCCGGTTTTCATCAATTCCAACGTCACGTCAGTTGTTGTTGAATTCCCGACCATTACGGGGATTTTCATTTGCTTGCAAAACGCTTTGAGATCCAACGCTTTAGCTTTATTTTTTGCTTTAAATTTAGTTGAAACAACAGTGGATTGAACCAAAAACGCCTGAGCGCCATTCGCTTGAGCGAGCGCTCCTAAATGGGTCGCACTTGCCGGCGTAGACGAGACTACTACCGGAGCGCCTGTCTTTTTAATTTCTTTAATTCGTTTTACAACGAGTTCATCTTTGACCGGATAACGTTGGTAAATTTCCTGCATTAACGTCACATAGTCTTCTTTGCTGACCGCCGCGATTTGCTGCAAAATCTCGTCGGTGTTTTCATAACGGGTTTGAATGCCTTCGAGATTTAGAATTGCAACTGCGCCCAAGTTGCCAATAATACCGGCCGTTTTTGGATTCACCACAGAATCCATGGCGGATGCAAATATCGGAATGTCGAGCCTTAGTCCGGCAATTTTTGCAGAAATATCGACCAACTCGGGGTCGATGGTGATGGAGGAAGGAACAAGCGCAATTTCATCCAGTCCGTAAGCTCTAGATAATTGCTTTATTGTTCCTATTGACATTGGGTTAGGGTAACAAACTTTTTTTTGCTTGTGAACCCCTACTTTTTCTTGTTATTGTTGGCTTGCCAAAATGCGCCTGTAGCTCAATGGATAGAGCGTCAGACTTCGGATCTGTAGGTTGGGGGTTCGAGTCCCTCCAGGCGCACCAGAGTCTGTTAGGATGTTGCAAAATAGTGTAAAATAGCCGGCGCTCGCTAGCCTCCGACCGGGTATCGGAGCTCCGGAGATTGTGTGATATCGCCATTGGCAGCCATTAATCTGATTAGGTCCGCCTATCAAATGGGAGCAACCCTTTTGTTTACCCGCCTTATTGATCGGGAATCGGACAAAGTCGACGAGATAACCTACCTTCCATCCGAAGCAGAATTATTTAATAATTTTCCGGAGACCAACCATTCTTCTGACTTCCAATCTGCCATAGCACCGATGCCGGCGCGAAAAGAAAATTTCCGTTTGCCGGTAAATTCACCTTCACTTACCGCCTATCACGTATTCGTGCCTGGAATTATACATCCTGAACACTCACCTCATCGGGAGTCTTCGGTCGATCCTCTTCAAATTTCCGAGAAAGTCGCTCTTATTCACGCAGGCCGGAATCCATACCCTCACGGCACGATTCACTTTGATGATTCTTTGGCTCGCTTGACCCTTCCGGAGGCACTGTTGTATTGCGAGTATTTTAAGGGCCGATTACCCCAGAACTCCTTTTGCGCCTTCCTTGGCGTCAAATCGTTCGACCCTTTTGTCCTTAATTTTTCTATTCAGCAGGGCGATATCGTCACAAAGAGTTGGGAAATTACCTACGATCCGCTGCAATTATCCAGCGAGATTCGACATAACGGTCGGTGGTTGGGTGACATGCACTATATTTTAAAGAAAGGAAAGCTTGTTGAAATCTCCGGCTATTACGAAGGTCAACTCATGATATTGGGCCCCGTAAATTTGACTGTGGGTCACCAAACATTCGAAATTGTTTCAGGACATTTAGGCTCCCATGACATCGCTATGGATCGCTTGATACTGTATGAGCAGCGGCATCGGCTTATTTTGACAACCAAACATGTAGAGATTGGGCCTTTTTCGGGATGCGTAAAATTAATTTTCTGCAGGAACATATTGACCCCAATTACTGGTCAATTGGCTTTTTATTTTCATCCTGTGGCAGGTCAAAGAGTTAATATGATAAAGTGACGGCCACGCCCTAGTAGTTAAAAAACTCTATCTTGCCCGAGTCCAACGAGTACACCCCACCTACGATTTCAAGATCTTTTTCTTTAAGCGCTTTAGTCAAAATTGGCCTACTCTCTTTGAGTTTACCCACCATGTTTATCACATGATTTTTGACGGTTATTGCCGTCCTATCGGGAGAACTCGCGGGCGCGACGGCCGGCGCGATCGGATCGACGACGCTGCCCAAACGCCCCTCCAAATCGTGTATGCTCTCTAAGGCGGCCTTAACCGCTCCACAGTTCTGATGGCCCAATACGACAATGAGCGGAGTTTTTAAATGGTCAACGGCATACTCGATACTACCCAACACTAAATCATCAACAGAATTTCCCGCTACGCGAATCACAAACAGGTCCCCGATGCCTTGGTCAAACACCAGTTCCGGGGGAACTCGGGAATCCGAACATGTTAAGACAACGGCTTTGGGCGTTTGACGAATCGCCATTTTGTCGCGCCATGGTTTTGTTTGATGGGGGTGAACCGATTTTTCGTTTTGAAAACGCGTATTGCCCGTTTTTAAAGCCGTCAATGCCTCTTCCGCGGAAATAGCGCAAAGCCCAACTGAAAAAATTTGACTCCAGATCATGACAACAGCCAGTATTTGCAGCATACTTTTTATAGTATGACACGTCCCTGCCAGACCCCCAAAAGTGTGTAAGACAGGCTTGTTGAAATTATGATAAAGTGACCCCGCCACGCCCTCGTAGCTCAATGGATAGAGCGCCGGATTCCGGTTCCGTAGGTTGGGGGTTCGAGTCCCTCCGAGGGCACCACGAAAACATTCTGCAATTGTCCTCCCCCTCCTTCCGACAACCTTAATAAATACTGTCCGGAGGGAATTTCTATTTATAAAATAATTGCAGTTCTACCTGCTACACGCGCTAGACTTCCTTTAACCGATTCGCAGCTAGCTGAAATTGCAAAAACGCAACACAGGATCGACTGCTCGGAGCTCATTAAGTTAGCGAACCTTCGATCAAATTCTAGCACCACGTGGTTGGTTTATCAGTTGGCGGAAATTTTTCACTTGAGACCGGAGTCTAAAGACTATATCTCCGTATCGGCGCAAATCGGAAGCTATGTTAGCGGATCGTATGAGCCCGAATTCACTAAAAGAGGTGGAAACCGGAGTGCGGAGCTCCGAGCTTATGGACTGCTTGGCGCCATTCCTATTATAAAAATGAAAGAATCTGGGATCAGTCTGATATTTTTGAATTGGTTAGCCGGTAAGCTTGAAAGCGTTGCAATCGCATACAGTGATGCCAAATCAAAACGAGAGAGTTTAATGGTTGTAACACTTTCAAAATCAAGTTACGAATTGCCAGAATATCGCGTAGCTCCTCGGCTAAACTTGGAGCCGGTTCAGACTGCCTTGGTGCAGAGGATGGAAGCAGCGGAAATTAAAAAAGACATCCTATTGGCGCACAAACATATTCAGGACTTTAAAGACGGACTGATTTATGAAACGGGTCAGTTTGATAATGATAGGCCAGCCCGGCGCACCAAATTAGCGGCAATAAAATTGGCCATCGACACTTTTTTAAGTGCCAGTCACACCGTAGTTACCGTTGCGGATCTAGGCGGAACTCGGAGTCGTGGCGTCAGCCAATATGAACTCAACAGTCCGGTGGGTCATGCTCGGTTGTTGTGGATCCATAACCGCCTCAATGAGCATGGGGGGAAGGCCTCAGGCTAACGCAGCGTTAAATACTCCTCCACCGAAAAATCATCAACCTGAATCACCGCCAGGCGTTTTTTCTCGGCTTCGGCTACGATTTTTGTTTCGTCTTCGGTCAGAGGATTCTCAGCAGTCTTTTTGAAGGCTTTGAGGCGCTTCATCAGCGGTTGCGCCAAAAGACTGGCTTTAAATGCATCGTCTAACGCGGCCAATTGTTCGTTTGGATCGGAGGGGATATGCATTCCTGCGGTTAGCGTGTCGCGCAGGTCGCCGTGATTTTGGACGCGCCGTACTAAGCGGCTTCCCTGACGGTCGCGCGGCGGACGCGCAATGGGATTCAGCCAAATGCCTAGGCCTAAAATACGAAACGGCCAGCTCATGTTTTGCGAAAGGCCTTCAAAGGAGCGTTGGATTTCTGAAAGTCCGTACTGCATGGCCCACTCAAACGCCGGCAAATCTTCACCGCGCGAGCCTTCGGCTTTAAATCGTTTTAATGTAGCGGTGCATAGATACATCCACGCCAAAATATCGGCGAAGCGGCCGCTGATTTTTTCTTTGCGTTTCAAATTCCCGCCGTACAAAGCCATGGCCAAATCCGCCCAAAATGCGAAGCGGGCGGAACTCCAGGCAATCTTTCCTCGATAGCCCCACCCTCCCCGTACTAAACCTAACACCAGCATACGAACAAAATTTCGAATCACATGCCAGACATGACCCCAAAACGCTTCGTCGAACTCTTTGGCGTCGCCGTTTTGAATTGCGTTGACTTCGCGTAGCACATACGGATGGCAGCGAATCAGACCTTGGCCAAAAATGATTAGGGTGCGCGTGAGAATATTTGCGCCTTCGACGGTGATGCTGATCGGTAACCCAATATACGCATGGGCCAACAAATTGCGCGGGCCGCGTGAAATCCCCGCGCCGCCCATGATATCCATCCCGTCATTAACGATTTTTCGCAGCATTTCGGTGGAGTGATATTTCATCATGGCCGTCACAACGGCAGGCTTTGCGCCTTCGTCGAGGCCGCCACAGGTGAAAACGCGAGCAGCTTCCAATACATAGGTAAACCCAATCATCCGGGCTAATGCTTCTTCTACTCCTTCGAATTTGCCGAGCGGCATTCCAAATTGGCGACGCACTTGCGAATACGCCGTTACAACGCGCGTTGTAAACTTTGCGCCACCGGTACAGGTTGCCGGAAGAGAAATGCCTCGGCCCGCCGCCAAACATTCCATTAACATACGCCAGCCCTGACCGGCTTTGTCGGCGCCACCGATGATTGCGCCCACCGGTACCACAACATCGCGCCCTTCGATGGGACTGTTGAAAAATGGAACGCCTAGCGGATCGTGGCGTCGGCCTAAAATGACGCCGTGGGTTTCGGCTGGAATCAACGCGCAAGTAATCCCCGGATGCTTGCCCTTGCCCAACAAATTTTCTGGGTCTTTTAATTTGAATGCCAGACCAATAATCGTGGAAGCCGCGCCCAAGGTGATGTAGCGTTTTTTCCAATTCAACTTAATAAACAGATCACCTGTTTGGCTTTTAAATACGATACCGTCTGCCGCTATGGCGCCTGCGTCAGAACCCGCTTCCGGTTCGGTTAGTCCAAAGCACGGAATTTCCTGGCCGCTGGCGAGCCGTGGCAAATAATGGTCTTTTTGATGGGCTGTTCCGTAGTGCACCAATAATTCCGCCGGCCCCAAGGAATTGGGAACCATCACCGAAATGGCCAGTGGCGAACTGCGCGACGCGAGTTTGGCGATCACCGCGCTATGTCCCAGCGCCGAAAATTCCAGGCCGCCGTATTTTTTGGGAATAATCATTCCAAAGAATTTATGTTCTTTAATAAATTGCCACACTTCCGGCGGCAAATCGCGTTTTTGAAAAACGTCCCAATCTTTTACCATTTGGCATAACTGTTCACATGGACCATCCAAAAATTTCTGTTCTTCTTTGGACAAGCGGGGATAGTCCATCGCAAAAATTCGTTTAAAATCCGGCTTTCCGGAAAATAAACTGCCTTCTACCCACACCGTTCCCGCGTCAATGGCGACGCGTTCGGTTTCTGAAATTGTCGGCAATAATTTGAGTCGTGTTACTAATTTTAATAACGGCGCGCTGATTAGCGTGCGTCGAATTACACCCATTGAAAGTCCTCCACCGGTTTAAACCGTTCTCCATACAGTGTTTCTAGTTGACGCAGACGTTCGATGACTGAGGGGATCCCCCGGTTTTCGGCATAGCGGCACAATCCGCCGCGAAACGGAGGAAAACCCGCCCCCATAATCATCGCCATATCCAAATAGGCTGCTTTTTCCACGACCTTTTCCTGAAGGCATCGCGCGGCTTCGTTCACCATTAATAGCACCATGCGGTCGAGGGCATCCAATGACGAATTTTTTTTAGTTTTGATCGCGGGATTTGGCTTTTTTTGTCCACCGCCATATACATAAAACCCTTGGCCATTTTTTTGACCCAGAAAATTTCGATCTTCATATAAAT
>CAYGHZ010000120.1:0-7123 GCA_964349635.1 uncultured Candidatus Marinamargulisbacteria bacterium | reverse complement strand
TTTTAACAATCGATGCTGATACCACAGGCCCGATATCCGGAACTTCGGACAGCGCCTCTTCAGACACGCCACTCAATAAATCGTTTAACGTAAAAATCTGCGCCAACGCCTCCGCGCTTTGTTTACCCACATGCGGAATTCCCAGCGCATAAATAAACCTGGCTAAGGATTTGGTTTTGCTGGCGTGAATCGCCTGCACCAGTTTTTCGGCCGATTTGTCGCCCATGCGCTCCAGCGCCATTAGCTGGTCTTTGGTCAATTTGTAAATGTCGGCATACGACTGAACCAGCTTTTGATCCACCAACTGATCGACCAGTTTTTCGCCTAACCCTTCAATATCCATCGCGTCGCGGGAGGCAAATTGAATGAAACGGCCTTTTTGCTGATCCGGACAATGCGGGTTGGGGCAGCGATGCGCCACTTCGCCCTCTTCCTTTATAATAGCGGCGTGACATGTTGGGCAGTGCTTCGGCATCTTAAATTCCCGGCTGCTCGGAAACGTTTCGAATGCCTTGATTACTTCCGGAATCACTTCCCCCGCCCGTTGAATCATGACCCGATCGCCGATCTTAATGCCTTTGCGCTGAATTTCCTCCAGATTGTGAAGCGTTGCGCGCTGTACCGTAACGCCGGCTACCTGAACCGGTTCCAACACGGCCACCGGCGTAATGACTCCGGTTCGCCCGACTTGCACAACAATATCAAGCAGCTTCGTAATCGCCTTTTCCGTTTCAAATTTTAAGGCCACGGCCCAGCGCGGCGCTTTGGCGGTAAAGCCCAATTCTTCCTGACGCGCAAAGTCATTGACCTTGATCACCGCGCCATCAATCATCCAATCATATGACGCCTTTTTCTTTTCGATGATTTTGCAGGCGTGAATAATCTCATCCAACGTCGACGCGCGATGGATTTCGGGGATGACCGGCAGCCCCAATTCTTTAAGGAAGGCAATCATGTCAAAATGGGTCGCAAGATTAGGGTACAAGCCTTGATAAATAAAAATATCGAGATGTTTTTCGGCCGCTAATTTGGGATCGAGTTGCCGAACCGCGCCGGCTGCGGTGTTTCTGGGATTGGCATACTGATCTTTCATCGATTCAAACACGCTTTTTCGAATGAACACCTCTCCTCTTACCTCGACGTCGACAGCTTTACTTAATACTAACGGTAACGAACGAATGGTTTTGAGGTTGCTGGTGACGTTTTCTCCGGTTTTGCCATCGCCGCGCGTGGCCCCCACATGAAACCGTCCTTCCTTATAATGTAAGGCGACCGCCAGTCCATCAATTTTGGGCTCAATTGTGAACGATTTCGAGTCGACCCGATCATAAAACGCCGTCAACTCCTCGACATTAAATACATTGCCTAACGAAGGCAATTGAAATCGATGCGTAAACGCCTCAAATTTGCTCAATGCCTTATCGCCGATGCGTTGCGTTGGCGACGACGGATCAATCTTATCCGGGTGCTTCTGCTCGAATTCCACCACCTGCCGATAGAGTTGGTCGTATTCGAAATCGCTGATCTCCGGCTTGTCCAGCACATAATACAAATGCGCGTGCCGGTTCAGCTTGGTTATAAGCGCCTTATAGTTGTCCAAAGGTAGTGGCCACCATGCGCGTTACCCAGATAATGTACTGGGTAAACGGGGTAAACATTAATTGCGCAACAATCAAAATTCCGAACAAGCGCCCCATCTGTAAATAAAATACCACCGATCGTACGTCGGATTCGGGCCGCACGCCATGGATCGCTTGATCCGTAATACGCGCGCCGGCCGGATCCACAAACAAGGTAAATAAAATGGTCGCAATTCCGTTGACGATGCCTGAAAGTTGGATGGCGGTGGCCCGTAATTCCGGCAAACATGCGCCGGCCAAAAGCGAACACAGTACGCCAATCGAATACACCGCGGTGACCGCGATATTGAGAATCAAAAACGATTTTGGCAACGACGCCATCGACATTTGTTTTATAGATGCGAATCGCGGCAAACGAAACGATCGGGCGATAGCCAACAGATTTCGGGGTTTTAGCGCGTGGACGGCCATTTTGGGGATGGAACCGTAGGACAAAAAATGAACAATGGCGCGCTGATATAACACGATCATGGTCGGCGACAAAAAGGCGCCTATAAGCGTACCTAAAAATCCGGCGAACAAAATAATCCGAAAATACCCTTCCAGCGTTTCCGGCGTTCCTTGCGCAATGGCCGAATCGACCATGGTGCCCAAAAGCGGCGCCTGAAACATATTGGAAAGACGCGATATCAAAAGAGAGCTGGTCACAAACGACAACGCAATCGCGATCTGCCGGGTTCGAACGCCGGCGAGGCGCATTCCGTACACGAGAGTTTCGGTCACGTGAATCAAAAACGTGAATAAACACACAAACAAAAGCGGTTTGATCACGACGGGATCCAGCTGTGTTGCGTTCGCGTCGTCGAAAATAACATCCGGATTTCCTGGACGTATTTGTTCATCACATGGAGCGCAAAAAATTGCGGTGAAATGTTCAGATCTTCCAGTCCGATGATACCTGGCAGCTGTTCGGTAGCCTTAACATAAAAGCCCATATGAAAGGCGCTGGAGGGGTGGCCAACGCGAATTTTGCAAATCGATAATTGTTGTTCCTGATAGTAGATGTGGTTGCTTTTCCGGTAAAAATCGGTGCCCAACACTTCCAAAAGTGACGATAAAAAAAGGCGGTGAAGCAACATCGTTTCTCGGGCAGACGCTTCGTGATGGGCAATAATCAAATGAAGCATCGAGCTGCTGATCAAAATATTTTCATCGCCCACAAGCTCTTCTTCCCCGGCTGTGGATTCGATAATGGAAGCGGGGCCGACGAATCCAATAATGCTGTCTCCATCGACGCCAAAGGCGTCACTAGGCCAGCCCGGGCGCAGTTGCGAGCCGGTGTATTGCAACGGGTGGTCAACGAAATAGCTTTTCATCATATAGGGGGGGCGTTATAATACGATTACTGTGAAAATTTTTCTTCTGGCGTTTGAGTTTTTTATATCCGCAGCCCTCATTATAACAGTGCTCCTTCACACCGCGAAAGGCGAAGGCCTGGGCGGGATCGGAGCTCCGGCTCGCTTGTTCGGCCATCAAAAGGGAATGGAGGCCGGTCTGGATCGATTGACCGGAGTGTTGGCCATTCTTTTCTTGATCACGGCCCTCGCGTTAAGCCTTTTCTTCCAATAAATTTTTAATGCAAAAAAAAATCCCCGTCTTCTTAATTCTAATCGTAACAACGGGTGTTATTTTTGCGGAAAAAAAACCGTTGACGCTCGATTCGTTGATGCAGCAGCTGCAAAACCTCAAAGAAAATAGTCCCGAGCAAAAAGCCGCAGTCAAGTCAGACAAAGATATCATCACCGGCGTTGACGTCCGCGGGAGCAAACGTGTTCCCAAGTCGCTAATCTTAAGCACCGTTACGATAAAGGCCGGCGACCCGTTGGACATCTATCAGGTCAAACGCAATGTGCAGAATATTCAATCTTTGGGATTTTTCGCGGACGTGACGACTACCTTTGAAAAAGAGGGTGCGGGCAAAAAGCTAATTTTTGTTGTGAAAGAAAATCCGACGCTTCAAAAAATAGAGTTCGAGGGCAGCACTGTGTTTGCCCGCGAGCAATTGCAAGAAGCAATCAAATCAAAAATAGACGACGTGTTTAGCTTCGATAACGTGCGCGACGACGTTAAGGCGATCAAAAAATTGTATGAAGATAAAGGGTATATCCAAATCGACGTTTTACAAGTAAAAACTCCCGAAAAAGACGGCGATCCGTTGGTGTTTGTTATTTCCGAAGGCGTTATCGAAGACATTTCGGTGACGGGCAACACAAAAACCCGGGACTATGTGATATTGCGCGAAATGACCTTAAAGCCCGGAATGCTGTTGCAACGGGAGGTATTAAAGGAAGATTTTCGTCGAATTTATAACTTAAATTATTTTACCGATCTGCAACCTGTTTTTTTGCCCGGGAATTCGGCCAACGCCACCCGTCTTCAGTTGCAAGTCGCAGAGCGGCCCTCCAGCGGTTCCTTTAGCTTTGGCGGCGGCTATAGCCCCAGCAGCGGATTCAGCGTGTTTTCAGATCTGTATTGGGATAATTTATTTGGAACCGGCCAACTTATCGCCCTAAAAGGCCAATTTGGCGCGGCCACCACCTATCAATTTAAATATCACAATCCCTGGATGTGGGACGAGCGTAAATCGGTGACGTTTCGCACCTGGCTTACCGATGGTAACGTCAATTACATCAGCCCCTTAAGCTCCGCCGGCGAATTTCGCCCGGAGCGCCGCAAAGGGGTCGATCTTGCGCTGGGCTGGCCGTTTTCCTATCAGCTCCGGACCTCGCATAAAGTAAAATGGGAAAGCGTTTCTCTATTTAATGTAGGAAAAGCGTACCAAATTAACAGCTATACGTTTGATATCGCTTACGACACGCGCGACGTGTGGTTTAACCCGTCCGAAGGCGACTATCACTCCTTTTCGGTAGAAAAAGGCCTAACGCTGACGTCTTCTTCGCTCGACTTTACCCGCTATGACGTTAGTTTTCGCAAGTATTTTAAGGTGGTAGATAAACAAACCCTCGCGGCGCGGGTGCAAGCCGGATATATTCAAAGCCCGACCAACGACTCGGATATTTTTGGAGCGGAATGGTATCGGGCAGGTGGCGGCGATACCGTGCGCGGTTATGACGATCAGCGGCCGTTTGCGTTTGGAAACAAGGTTATTTTGGCCAATTTGGAATACCGCCTTTTGTTTACCGATCAATTCCAAGGTATTATTTTCCTGGACGCCGGCTATGCGTCAAACGATTCAATTACCGATATCACAAAATTCAAAGTAGGGAAGGGAGTCGGAATTCGGTTTAACATTCCCGGGCTTGGGCCGCTGAGGCTCGACGCCGGTTTGGATGAAGTTGGCGTGGTGCGTATTCATTTTAATATCGGACATACTTTTTAAATCGAAAGGAACTAACATGAAAAAAATTCTAATATTAATTACCGGTCTATTGCTCTTAAGCATGCCTGCATTTGCGGACAATGTGGGATATCTCGATATGGACAGGATCTTGTCCCGTTATAAAGACGCCCAAAAAATCCAAGAACAAATCCAGAAAAAAAGAGAAGAATATTTAAAACTCGTCGACGAGAAACAAAAGAAAATTGAAGAAGCGCGCAGCAAAAACAAAAAAGATTCCGAAATCCAAGATCTGATCAAAAAATTCAAAACCGAATTGCAGCCTAAAGAAGAAGAAATGGCCAAACATGAAGGCGAGCAACAACGCAGCCTGCTGTCAAAGATTTTGGATGCGGCCGACAAGGTTAAGGGCCAATATGGAATCGACGTCGTGGTAGATAAACGCGTCGTCTATTTGGGCGGGTTTGATCTGTCCGATTTCGTCCTGGAAAAATTGAATAAATAATTGTGCGTCTAAGCGAAATCGCAAAGGCCGTCAACGGAACGCTAAGCGGGGGGGAAGACTGCGAAATAACCGGCGTGGCGGCGATTGCCGAAGCGAAACCGGGTGACATCACCTTTTTTTGGGAAAAGAAATTTTCGGATTCCATAAAAAAAACTAAAGCCAGCGCGATTATTTCCAATCAACCGCTAGGTCTGCCGACCATCGTCGTCAAAAATCCGCGACTGGTTTTGCCGGATGTCATTAGCCTATTCCACCGTCCGGCCTGGACGCCGGGAGTGTCACCAAAGGCCGATGTTCATCCCACCGCCGTGATTTCACCATCGGCGCGAATCGA
The DNA here is from genome assembly GCA_964349635.1 of uncultured Candidatus Marinamargulisbacteria bacterium. Taxonomy (GTDB): domain Bacteria; phylum Margulisbacteria; class Marinamargulisbacteria; order SXXA01; family CAYGHZ01; genus CAYGHZ01. The sequence continues at coordinate 1,346 of CAYGHZ010000120.1, read as the reverse complement.
CGCCTTTGCCGTTATTGGTCCCCGCGCCGTGATCGGAGACCAAAGCTGGGTTCGCTCTCACGCTGTGGTCGCCGACGATTGCCAAGTCGGCCGGCGATGTGTGTTGCACCCGGGTTGCGTCATCGGAGCTGAAGGGTTTGGTTTTGTCCCCAACAAAGAAAAATGGAAAAAAATTCCGCATATCGGCAATGTGGTGATCGGCGACGACGTCGAAATCGGCGCCAACACCTGCGTGGCGCGAGGATGTCTGGATAGCACAGTCATCGGATCCGGAACAAAAATCGATAACCTTTCGCAAATCGCGCACAATGTTAAAATTGGAGAGAACGGCATGATTACCGGGTTAGTTGGAATCATGGGTAGTGCGGAGTTAGGAAATCATGTGACAGTTGGTGGCCAAGTCGGAATCAGCTCTGTTAAAATAGGAGATAACGTGACCATTGCAGCCAAATCAGGCGTAACGAAAGATATCAAGGACAACAGCGTGGTGTCGGGCTTTCCCGCGCAAGATCATCATGAAGAGCTCAAAATTCAGGCGAAATTGCGACGTCTTGTTTTGCCGATTTTGATCGCGCTCTTTTTAAGCCTTAATGCTTATGCTTCAACCAGCATTTACGGCCCTACCGGACTCATTGCAATCCCAACGGCCGAGGCCTTGAAATACAAGGAAGTAACGGTTGGGTATGACTACGTTTTGGGCGCTAATCCGGCTCTGGACGATTGGATCTACAAACTGAATATCGGAACGTTTCAAAATTGGGAAATCGGTATCGTAGGCGGTCGACAACCGTCCGAAGGCGTTTTTGTGAACGCCAAATATCATTTAATGAGCGACACCACCCGCTTTCCGATGATGATCGCCATCGGCGTCGAAAACTTAGCCTCTGCCACTCGAACCGATCTTTATATGGTTGCTTCCAAGCGATTCAAGGGAGGCTTCGGCGCTCACCTGGGATTCAAGGCCAATTTTAATCGAACCTCTGTTAGCCCGTCGGTGATGGCCGGCTTTGAGTACTTGTTTTCAAATCAACTCTCCGTATTGGCTGATATTAACGGACAAGACACAAGCTATTTTTTAAACAGCGGGCTGTATTACGAGCTCACCCCGGAAGTTGCTGTGAAAGGCGCCGTTATGGATATTTTCAATAGCGCGCGACTGGGAGTGGGGTATAGCTTCGGGGTTGTCCTGTCCCGATTTTTATAATATTCTGCGAAAATCAGAGGAGCATATGCAGTGAGCGAAGGCCATTTGGACGTTGTAATCTCTAAAGAAGACTCAAAATTTGCGGCGATGTGTCCCGCGTTTCCAGAGTGCAAAGGCGTAGGCGAAACCGAAAAAGAAGCCT
>CAYGHZ010000119.1:0-7144 GCA_964349635.1 uncultured Candidatus Marinamargulisbacteria bacterium | reverse complement strand
AATCAATACGGATGCCATCGACAATTCTGCCGGCGTGAATATGTCCGATTATGAAGTCAATATCAAAATTTTGCTTGAACGGTTGAAATTGGAAAAAATAATCGGCTCCGAAAAAGAGCGTAATACTTTCCTTAAAAATATTACCGATGAGGTAACGGAATTGGTTTTGACCAACAATCGGGCTCAGCACCGGTTGCTTTCCATGGATACCGTTCGTTCTCAAAAGGAATTGAACGCGTTTATAAAGCTGATTCGGCACTTAACCACATCCGAAATTGTCTCCGCTCAGGATGACACAATCCCCACCCCGGAATATCTCGATGATCTTTCTGCCGCTAATAGGCCATTGCCAAGGCCGGTGCTTGCGATTCTGCAAGCGTACGTCAAAATGTCAGTCTATGATCACCTGTTGGCTTCGCAGCTCTTAGGAGATCCGTTTCTAGAACAGGTCTATCGGACCTATTTTCCTCCGAAACTTCAAAAGCAATTCAAAAATCATTTGGATCCCCACCGCTTAAAACATGAAATTATTGGAACCCAGTTGGCCAATAAAATTGTTAATCAGGCGGGGATTACCTTCTTCTATCAAATGGAACAGATGAGCGGGCGCTCTGTTTCCGATATTTGTAAGGCCTATGTCATTGTGGATACCGCGCTTCAAGGCGACGCTTTTCGGTCGGCCATGTGGAACGAGACGACCGTAAAGGAAGAAGATAAATACGCCGCCATCATTGTTTTTGAAAATTTGATTAAGATGTTGATCTTGGATTTCTTGTGCTTGCCTAATTTGCCGCTGTCGTTTGATCTTATTGCGCCGTTCGAGGTGGTGCTGCGGGAACTAAAGACCGAGTTATTAAGCGGAGGCGTTGCTTCAGCTGGTCCGGAATCCGGATTTAGTGGTTCCGTTTCGGACCAAATTCGCCTCAACAATTATTTAAGTACGGCTATGGATGTGATTTATTTAAACCATGCCTTTAAATTGAAAACAGCATTGGCATTAAAATTATCACTTTTGATCGTCGATGTGTTTGAGTTCAATTGGATCGGCGCCCATATTCAGGCGATTCCGATGGCGACGTCTTGGGAAGATTCGCAAAAAGATCTGTTGCTGCTGGCGCTGCGCAGCCAGAAAACGAAGCTGCTTCATTTTGTCTTGGAAAAGTTTGAAAAAAAGGAACGTGAAAACGTTAACAGAGAAATGTTGGTTGAGACCCTGCGAAGCGAGTATCAAATTCGAGTGGATCATTATTTTGATTCACTTAAGCAACTCAAAGCAGGCGCTCCGGTCAATCTAACGACACTGAGCGTGGTAACAAACCGCCTTAATTTCCTCAATTAGTTATAAATAACGTGCTTATATAAATCCTGAAATGTTCGTGTCACAATCGGGTCTTCGGCGCGGATAATCGATTTATCCAGGAAGATGAGGCCTTCCAAACAAATGACACCGTTGATTTTTTCTAACGGCTTACGCGGACTGGTTGGTTCTAGTTCCATATTCGGCCACCTCCCTATTGGATTTTGCCTATGTATCGGGAAAAGCTTCGGAAAGAAATGTATTTAATTTTTTGGATATGTTGAATTCTGTGGCACACTATTAGCGTGCTTTTTAAAACCGTTCTGATTGTGGAAGACAATCTCCTCAATATGAAATTGGCTGCAACCCTCCTAGAAACCAACGGATTCGAAGTTTTGAAGGCCTATGACGGAACTTCCGCGCTGCAGATTTTGTCTGAACATTTGGTTGACTTGATCTTGTTGGATATCAGTCTTCCGGATATTGATGGGTACCAAGTATTTGAACAAGCGAGGCAACTGGAAAAGCACCATTTTACCAAAATCGTGGCGTTTACGGCCCAGGCGCTAAAAGACGAGCAACAACGAATTTTAGAATTTGGATTTGATGGGTATATATCTAAACCGATAGACCCAGAACGTTTTGTCGCGGAAATTAAAGAGATTGTTGATGAAGGGGAGTAATATGAAAAAAGTCTTGATTGTCGATGATGATCCAATATCCCGAAAGCTGCTTTCGACCATCTTGGCTGAGGAAGCGTTGGAACGCATCGAATGCGGCAGCGGGGAAGAAGCCATTGAAACGTTAAAAAAAGTTTCCGTCGATCTTATTTTTATGGATCAAGAGATGCCGGGAATGAACGGGTTTCAGACGATGGTTGAGATTCAAAAAATGAATATTTCGGTTCCCATCATTTTTCTGACCGCCAATGCCGAGCTTGAAATGGCGGTTGAAGCTATTAAGATGGGGGCATTTGATTACTTAACCAAGCCCTTAAATCACGCACTCATCGGATTTTCGACCCGACGCGCATTAAAAGTGGATGTATTGGCCCACGAGAACGAAAAACTAAGAAGCGAGCTTTCGGTTAAATCAAAAGAAATCAAATTTATTGGAAAGTGTCCGCAGATTCAGGAAATTAATCGCCAAATCCAGCTGGTGTCAAAAACCAACTATTCGGTCTTGATTCAAGGCGAAAGTGGAACCGGTAAAGAGGTTGTGGCCAATTTCATTCACTATTACAGCCCCCGAAAAGACAAGATCTTTTTGCCGATTGATACCGGAACGATTCCCAATGATCTGGTCGAAGGAGAGCTGTTTGGGCACGAAAAAGGGGCGTTTACGGGCGCGGATGGAGATAAGAAAGGGTGCATCGAATCGGCGAACGGCGGAACGTTATTTCTTGATGAAATAGGTAATTTTTCATTGGATAGCCAGGCTAAATTATTACGCGTGCTACAAGAAGGCTGTGTTCGACGGGTGGGTGGTACGCAGACTGTACCGGTAGACGTCAGATATTTATTCGCCACTAATGAAAACATGGAAGAAAGCGTTCGGGACAAGAAATTTCGAAACGATCTTTATTATCGTATCGCCGAGTTTGTGATTACTCTTCCCCCCTTGCGGGAACGGGGTGATGACATTTTGTTGCTGGCAGACGCGCTATTGGACGACTGCAAGAAATACCTGGAAAAAGATCTTAAATTTTCTGATGAAGCCAAGGCGGCGCTGGTAAAACATTTTTGGCCAGGTAATGTGCGAGAGCTTAAGAACCGAATTAAACGGGCCGGCCTAATTTGTGAAGCGATCATTGAGCCCATCCATATGTTTCAGCCGGTTGCTCCGTCGATCAAGCCCTTTGTGGAAATATTTAACCTCCATCTCTCCTACAAAGAGACGATTGAGATGGTCGAAAAAGGGCTTTTTCAAACCGCGCTTCAACGTGCGCAAGGCAACAAAATGGAAGCCGCCAAGTCGATTGATATGTATTACACCAGTTTTGTTCGTCGCTTGAAGAAGCTGGGAGTGGAGTAGTTCACTCAATTTGACAATCAAATTGTGTTAACCCCCCCTTAAGTTATCCGTCCTTAACCTGGCCTTTTTTTTGCAATTTCCCCTCGGAGACTTAAACAAAGGGGGAAATTAAAATGAAAGGATGGATTCTACTAATTAGCGTGGCAGTTCTAACCAGCGGGTGCTCTAGACTAAATTCGCTGATAGGAGACAAAGTTCCCAATCTGCAAGTCCCGGTAGCTGCCAACACGGCTGCTCCTTCCTCCAACATCGTTTCTTCCCCTGAAACTCATCGCGACCGAACGAGTCAAGGAAAAATAGTCGTTCAAGAAATTGACGTAACGAAAAAACATAAAAAGGGCTTCACGGAAATTACCGGGAAACTGCTTAACGATACTAATGTCAATTTGCCTTCGGATACCGATAACTACCGCACACTCATCATACGATTTACGTTCTGGGATCACTATGATCGATATGTGGCAGATGCGTTCGCGAGCATGATCACTTCGGACGATTCCTGGAAGCCTGGTCAAATCAATGAATTTAGATTGAGCACGGCAGTTTCGCGCAAAAGCTGGGCTAAATACACCCTGACGATTACGGTTTACTCCCCGCTGCAAGCAGCGGTTCAGTAGGAGGCTTCGATGAAAACAGATCAAATACTTACGGTTTTAGGTGAAATTGGATTAAGATTAGATGAAAAGACCGGTGGAGAAAAGTTAGACGCATCGCAGATCAAAATTATGGACATTAAACTATTTTGCGAGGCGCTTTCTCTGGCTGAAAATTTTTTGAAGGTTCGGTTATTTGAATGATAGAACTGAACGAAATCGAGTTTGAAATTGTCTAAACATGGGAAAATAGGGAATGGAGGATTGTCATGTCTCGCTTTAAATTATCACTAATTCTAATTATCGCCGCTGTTTTTGCTTCAACTCTTATTTGGGCGCAACCGGCCACGATTATGTTCAACGCCACCCTGGCCGATAAAACAACCGGGTTCATCACAGGCGCAAAATCCGTTATCGTTCGCCTATACGATGATAAAGATGTGGTAATTTGGGAAGAAACCCAGGATGCGACGTTTAACTCCGGCAAGGTTGAATTGGAGTTGGGGCTTAAAACCCCACTGTCAGCACAAGTGCTTAAAAAAAGCGGTACTAAAATTGGCATAGTTGTAGACGGAAAAGAAGCCTTTGTTCGATTGACGTCCGCTCCCTATTCGCTGCTTGCCCGTAACGCCGCTACCGCCGATTCCGTAGAGTGGACGAATGTCCAAAATAAGCCCACAACGTATAACGCTACTCAGATTGTTGGGTTCTTTTCTACCTTGGTCTCAAATGCCGGAGTTGAATCCAGATCACTGGGTTTTAAATTTCCTGATGGTACCGTTCAGACCACTGCGGCGGGGCGCGATGTGCCCAGCGGGGACGTCACGGGATCGATCGGAAATTTGACCGTGGTGCGGCTTCAAAATCGACCGGTAGACTCTACGCTACCGACTTCGGGACAAGTTTTAAAATGGGACGGCTCCAAATGGGCGCCGGGATCTGATTTGAATACAGGCTCAAGTTATACGGCGGGTGAAGGGTTAACGCTTAGCAATAATCAATTCAGCGCCAATTTTTCCTCCGTCGCGCGCAGCAGCCATACGCATCCAACGTCGGAAATCACGGGATTAGGCAGTTTGGCGACTAAGTCCACGATTATAAATGCGGATCTGACTGCCGGTAGTTTTTCCAATATAACCGGAGTTGGTACGCTGCCAAATATGACGTTGCAGGAAACCACAGCCCCCTCGTCGGTGTCGGGCGCGGGCAAACTCTATGTGAAGTCTTCGGATTCTAAACTCTATTTCAAGAACAGCGCAGGTACGGAAATTAGTCTAACTGATTTAAGTGGCGGCGGCGTAGCTGGTTCGGGATCGTCGGGAAAAGTGGCGGTGTGGACGGGGCCGTCGACGATTGGCGGCGTAGACACTATCGATTCCAGCCAGGTGGCCGGCAATTTCTCATTTAGCCGAATTACTGGACTTGGGGTTTTGGCGACGCATAATGTGATTGTCGAAGCCGATATATCCGGCTCCATAAGCAATACGAAAATATCCGGTTTAGGTAGCTTGGCAACGAAATCTACCATTGCAAATTCAGATTTAACGGCAGGTACTTTTTCCAATATTACCGGAGTTGGAAATCTAACCAGCCTTACGGCTAATTCCCCATTATCATTGCAAGAAATTACTGCGCCGGCGGCGACGTCCGGATATGGCAAATTATATGTAAAGAGTACCGACTCTAAATTGTATTTTAAAAATGCCTCAGGTACTGAAATCAGCCTGACTGATTTGAGCGGGGGCGGGGTGGCAGGCTCCGGATCCGCAGGTAAAATCGCCCAGTGGAGTGGTCCGTCGACGATCACGGGCATCGATACCATTGCTATTGCTAATGGCGGTACTGGCGCCACAACGGCGGCGGATGCGCGTACGGCATTAGGCTTGGGCGCATTGGCAACCAAATCAACGATCGTGAATGCTGACATCGATGCCGGCGCTGCGATTGTAATTGGCAAGATTTCCGGTCTGGGTGTGTTGGCCACTCACAATGTGGTGGTTGACGCCGACATTTCAGGCACGATTTCGACTGGGAAGCTCAATAGTGCAGTGATCCTGGAAGGTGAAAATATCTCGCTTCTAAATAATGATGCGGGTTTTATTACAAATGACACCTCGGTGGCAAAAAATCATTTGGCTAACAGCGGTACGCTTGGCTTTACGTGGGCAACGAGTGAGTTGGCTAGCGGAGTGATGGCTGAAGGCGAAAATATTTCGTTGCTTAACAATGATTCAGGCTTTATTGGCGCTTCGACAACGGCCACATTGACGAATAAAACCATGAGCGGCGCCAGCAACACGTTTTCGAATATCCCAACTGCCAGCATTTCCGGCGTATTTACCTTATCAAAAATTACAGGTCTGGGCGTTTTGGCTACGCACAATGTGGTGGTTGATGCCGATATTTCAGGTACGATTTCTACCGGAAAACTCAATAGCACTGTGATGTTGGAAGGCGAAAATATTTCGCTTTTGACTAATAACTCCGGATTTATTACGACTTCTGGTACCGATACGCTTACCAACAAAACGATTAGCGGTGCAAGCAATACCCTGAGCAATATCGCACGATCTTCGGTGTCGTCGGGCACGGCAAGCCATGTTCTAATTAACGATGGGTCTGGCAATCTTTCTTCCGAAGCTCAACTGGCAGTTAGCCGGGGCGGTAGTGGTGCCGGAACGTTAACGGGGATATTAAAAGGAAATGGAACATCGGCGTTTACGGCGGTGACCGCGCCATCGGGTGTTCTCGTCGGGGACACCGATACCCAGACATTAACCAATAAGACACTGACTTCCCCTACGATTACAGGCGGCACTGTCAATGGGAATGCCTGGGGTCGTTTGGCGACAGCTAACGTGGCTACTGTTGGCGACGGCGGTACAGGCGCTACATCGTTGACCGGCGTTATCATCGGCAATGGCACATCGGCGTTTACGACCGTTACAGCCCCATCAGGTACGATTGTAGGCACGACGGATACCCAAACATTAACCAACAAGACGCTGACAAGCCCGACGGTTACAGGGGGCACAATTAATGGCAATGCCTGGGGCCGCTTGGCCACTGCTAACGTGGCGACCGTTGCGAACGGCGGAACAGGCGCAACGTCTTTGACCGGTGTTGTCGTCGGCAATGGTACATCAGCAATGACAACGGTTACCGCTCCTTCGGGAACGATTGTCGGTACGACCGATACGCAAACATTAACCAATAAGAC
>CAYGHZ010000118.1:0-7164 GCA_964349635.1 uncultured Candidatus Marinamargulisbacteria bacterium | reverse complement strand
TCCGGATCCTCTCTGTGGGCCGGCGAAGAGCATTTTGTTCATGCCCTATCGCCCTTCGTCGGCTATCGCAAGTTCAGCCGCGGAGACTTGATGGCCAGTCCGGAAGTGGGATTGAAATTGACGGAATATTTCAACGAATCGATCGCCGTTGAAGCGGGATTAAGCTACGCCCCAACGCTTAAAAGCTCGACAAAGACGTTATCGCCTATGACAGCCTATTCCGTGGGCGGAACGCTCAAGCTTTTTTCAGTGATGAGCGGAGTGCAGGCCTACGCCAATGCGGGAATGTGGGGCGTTTTTGAAACCGATTCCATCAGTCCGGACGGCTATGTGGGCGGCGGGATCAAATATATGATCAACGAATTCAGCACCACAAAATTGGAAGGCCGCGTCGGCGTTGCGCGAAGCGGACTGGGCGATATGGCGATTTATCTTGGGTTTGAGAAATTGTTAGGACCCGCTTATGTTGCTTCCGTGCCTCCGGTTCAGGAAGAACCCAAGCCGGCCGCCGTTGCCTCTGCGAATTCAATAAAACCGGCGACGCCATCGGCGTCTGCGACCCCCCAACCCACCAATATCTATATGAAAGTACCCGCAACAATTTATTGTCTGATCCCCCAGGATTTAGTCCTTAAAGACGTTCAACGGCACTGGGCCAAAACCGCCATCGAAACTGTGGCTAGCTATGGCATCATCACTCCGTCCTACGAGACATTTGAACCCGCGCAAACGCTCACCCGGTTTGAGGCCTCCAAGATGACCGTCACGGCGATTTATTTGCAACGCCTGATCGAAAAATCAGCCGCCTCGGTACGTTTTTCAGTCAAAGGCCGGTCGGGAACGCCCTATCGCGTCACCTTGATCGTCAAAGACGCCGGCGGAAAAGAAGTGAAGCGGCTATATGACCTGGAACGATTCTATAACGGAAACTATGACATCGAGTGGGACGGAACCGACACATTAGGCTCCAAAGTAAAACAAGGACGCTATCAGTTTCAATGCGAACTATCGGACGAAGCGCGCGTGCTCGACAGTACAAAGGCCGACATTGAACTCATCACATTCTCAAAACCGATCTTTGACCCCTACTCTCCCACCATCTCCTTCTACGAACCGATTGATCCGGAATGGGCGAAAGAAGTCGTCGATGAATCGATCAAACGCGGAATTATCGACCTAAACTTTGCGATCGATAACCAGGTGTCGGCAACTAAGATATCAAAAATCGATTTCATCGTCGGCGTCAGCAAAGGCCTAAAATTATTGGGCGCAGAAACCAAAGCCGCCGTTCCGGACCTGTCGTTATACAAAGACAAAGATGCCATTCCGTCCTATGCGTTCAATTTCCTTAACACGTATACCAGCGAATTGGGATACGGCGGCACCAAGGCCGCGAGCAGCCTGGAACCGTTAAAGGAAATTACCCGAGCGGAAGCCGCGTCTATCCTGTTTCGGCTGATCAATTGGAAACGACCGGTTTATAAATAGTAGTCCGGAATAACATCCTTCTTGCGCAGGATCTCGCGAATCTTTTCGACGGCCTGCAAAGGGTCTTCATTCGGCCGAAAATTCCATTCCACAGGAAATTGATCGAGTAGACTTTGTCCAACGGTAATCGCCAATACCTGCATCGGCTCGCTTAATGCTTGCAAGAATTTGGCTTCGGCATCGTCCAAATCCGAAACGGTGGAGATCAAAATCTGCCCGGCATCCGTAAAAAGATGCGCCATCTCACCCAGCCGCCGTATATGTTCGTCCCGGTCTTCGAGAGCGGAACCGGTCAGCAGATTCGAAATCCCCAGAAAATAAACGGCGTTACCTGCTTTAAATAATTCTTCTTCCAACGCCTTGGCCATCGCGATTTTGCCGACGTTTGATGGGCCGGTGATCACAATAAATTTGGGACGCTGATTAAATTTGACCGCGCGGTCGTGGGGCGTGATTTTGCTGCGTTCCCAGGCGTATTCGCGTTTTTCGATGTAATCGGTCACGTGAGAATCGGCGAGGCACTCCGTCACGATACCGCCACCGGCGATTTCAAAGTCGTCGATTACGACAAAGCGTCCGGTGGGCGCACTGTCGTCGTTAAGATCCATCGCAATGGGCTTCATCGTTTGTAAAATGCATTCCGCCACGTCGTTGCGTTCGATTTGCGTCTTATTTTGTTCGGTAGTGAGTTCGGATGCATCCATCACATGCACAACGTCTTTCAAATACAACGACGCGCGGCCCGTCGCCAATTTCAATTTATATTTTTTGTCTTTAATCATTGGCTTTTTGCCTAACCAAAAGATATTCGCGCGAAAGGTGCTGGCGACTCGGACCGGCGTTTCGTTTGCTTTGACCATGATTTCACCGGGCCGGATATAAATTTGGGTAGCAAGTGTAAAGCCCACTGCTTGGTCCACCCCCGCCGATTGCTTCTCGGGAGTATTAAACGATTCAATAGTCTTGATGGTAGATTTTTTCTGGGAGGGTAAAAACAGGACATCATCACCCACTCGAATCGAACCCGTCTCAACCGTTCCCGCGACTATACGGCGATCGTCGCCTTGCTCGGTAAACTTGTAAATATCCTGAACCGGAAACCGAAACGGCAGATTTTCGCGCCCCTTTTCTTTTTCGAACCCATCGATAAAATCCAGCACCGATTTGCCTTTATACCAAGGCATCTTGGGCGACGTTTTTATCAAATTCTCACCCTCGCGGGCCGCGATGGGAATAAACGCTTTGGGTTCCACCCCAATTTCTTTCAGAAATACGGAATACTGTTCTGTAATTTGCTTAAAGACGGGTTCATCATAATTTGCCAGATCCATTTTATTGACGAGAACAACCACCTGCTTAATGCCTAAAAACGATAGCAAGAAACCGTGGCGCTTAGAATTTTCTTGCACGCCTTCGTGCGCATCGATCAAAAGCAATGCCGCTTCCGCGCGCGCGGCGCCTGTGATCATATTTTTGAGGAATTCGATGTGACCGGGGGCGTCGATAATAATGTAGTCGCGTTTTTTTGTTTTGAAGAAGCTACGGGCGGTGTCGATGGTGATACCTTGGGATTGTTCGTCTTTGAGAGCGTCCAACAAAAAAGCATATTCAAAGGGCCGGGCGTTAACGGCGCACATGGCTTTGACTTGATCCAGCTTGCCTTCGGGCAACGAGCCGGTGTCGGCCAACAGGCGGCCAATCAATGTGCTTTTGCCGTGGTCGACATGGCCGACGATAACGATGTTCATTTGTTCGCTAGACATTGGATTTTCTGCGTTGAGTTTAGCATCAAAAAAGTGGTAAAGTAAAAGCCTCATGAAATTGAGCCTAAATCACCGATACTTAAGGATATTCTTATCCTATTGGCTGGTGCCTTTGATCGCATTTTCAGTAGCTGCCAGACAATATTATTTAGCTCACTATTTATCCTTGTCACCTTGGAGCGGCGGGGGTTTTGGAATGTTTACAACCTCCGACAACCCAAATAACCGGTTCTGCCACATTCACCTTTTGGTAGATAATCAAGTTTTATGCGTAGAATTCCCTTCGGATATGGGATTGGGTTTCAAAACATTGGATACCCATCCCAATAGTGATCAGCTAAATGATATGACGAAAAAAATCGCTAGCAAAACATGGGTACGCTTTCAAAAAAAAGTGGATGGACGCTGGATTCCCAGTATGCGTGCTCTGAAACCCGGAGAAAAGCCCGAATCCATTTATCATCTGGTACATTTTTCAGGTGCAAAAATTGAAGTCTGGAAAGGCCAACTAGATTTCAAAAGCTTTACGCTTGCCGGCCAGAAAGTGATGGAATCCGAATGGACACCGCCGCAAAACTCATAGGTGGAGCAAGATCAAAAGGTCAGGCTTTGGTGAGACAATTGTTGTCTGGCATGTCTCTGGTCGATCTGGTCGGTCGGCTTACGATAATTTTCATGTTAGTTTTTTATTGTCACAAGTTAGTCCACTGGCCTACAGCAATAATGCTAACCCTCTTGGGGGGCATGGCGCTTTTGATTCCAAGCCTTTGCAAAAGCCGGTTCTTTTGGACGGCAATCGCCGCAATTCATGGTCTATACTTGGTCGGTTTTTGGGTGATGATAGACAATCACCAGTTTCTGATCGGCTATTGGTTCCTACTGCTGGCTGTCACTTACTCGTTTCCTGAGTCGGAGAGAGAAAACATTCTCAAAAAAAACTCTGCGTGGCTTTTAGCTATCGTTTTCCTCATGGCATGCGCTCAAAAAATGACATCCGGGGAATTTCTAAATGGAGATTTCCTCGCGAAAGCCTTTGTCACCGACCGCAGATTTAACTGGCTGGGCCCGTTTTTTAACATGGACCTAAAGACAATCGTGGAATCCAACTGGGAACTTATCAACTATTTTAAGGGAACTACAACATCGGTGCAGCTTACACCCCCCAACGAGGCATTAGCGATGACCGCTAAAATATCAGCCATCAGCTCATTGGGATTTCAGTTCATGTTAGGGATACTTTTTCTAGCTCCGGATAGACCCTCTATCGTTGCGGTGAGGTCGTTTCTGCTATTTAGTTTTTGTTTCTTGCTCTTTAACTTAGTTCCTATTTTTGCATTTGGCGCCATCTTATGCCTATTGGGCCTTTCTCAGACAACCGACAGCAAAATTTCCAGAGGCGCATTTATCATTCTATTTTTTGGCCTAATTGCGAATGTAATGCTGCCTATTGATCTGTACCCATACTTACCTTCATTATTTAGATAAGAATTATTTCTTGATGATATAGGTCAATGTAAGGTACGGGGGGCGCACATCTCCGTCGGCATTATTAAATGTAATATTGTGACTATGATTAATGGTATGGGTGTGCAGATTCACCTGAGTATAATCCACGCCAAAAAGTGAAGCTACACCGGCGCCGGTTCCATGAAAAACACGAGTCGCCAGGGGAGATGGCAACCCTGAAACATTTGGATTGGCATTGTCACTGGTAACCGAACCCGGTTGGTGGACAATAATCGATGCACCTCCTGTTTTGGTAATGGAATTCATTAGTGAATTTCCTTGGTTAAGACCTATTATAAACTTATCTCGCATGTCCGGCGCCCCAGAATCGCCATCACAATACTTCCAGCCCGGAGGGGGGAGGGTAGGAGTCGTCGAAATCCAGATTGCAACGGTTCCTTGAGGAACCCAGTTAAAAGCATTTGCGGTTACCGTACCGCTCACAACCAAACCATTCCAAGTCACGTCCCCTCCCGACCCGGCTGTACTGGTAACGGGACTATTAAAGATAATATCGCTATTAATCTGAATTGACTTAGGACCGTCCGTTTTAACATTAAGAGTCACGGTTCGCGCATCCAAGGGCGTATCAACAACAAAAGCATCCGCTTCGAGCCGAATTTTACCATCCACCTGAAAAGTCTTTGGATTCAAATACGAACGACCGGTAGAAGTCTGCGCAACTATGGAAGATGAAATTAGCAATATGAGAAAAAGCAATAAATTTTTCATGGCAATTTTACTATAAAGGACAACGTATAAAACGGCGGGTAAGCGCTACCAGCACCACCACTATAAGATACGTCTGGAACAGAATGCGAATGGTCTACCGAATGGGTGTGAGTATGGGCATTCATTGCATTGATAGCAGGGATCTCGTTGGAGTCAGTCTCTCCACTGGGATTAGAGACTCCTATTGAATGCGACCCGGAACTTCCGCTAAACGTAAGCAAAGCTACCGAATGAGTGTGGGAGTGAATGTCACTTCCACCCGCCCCCCCACTATAACGCGGTTCGATGTTGGCCCCATTAAACACCTGGGCATTTCTACCCTTAATGAAACGACTCCTAAGATCCGGGGTTTGAAACGTGCCAAAACCAGGCACAACAACTGTTCTCCCGTCACATAACGCCCAGCCCGCCGGAACATTCTGCGTTGCCGTAGTGGGGCTAGAACCGTACCAGATCAATATTGTATTGGCCGGCAATAAGTTAAAATTCGCCGTCGGGCTAAACTTCAGTTTCCCTGTAACTGTTAAATTTCCATTAATAGCCATACCAACACCCCCTGCCTGAACCACTTGCTTAGTGTAGGTCACGCCCCGATTAAAACTGACAGGGACATTAACTACAATACTGGTACTTGGCGCCAAAACGGAAATGGAACTTAACTTCAATGGCGGAAGTATTGTCAATCTTGGAAGTGTCACCGTACCGTCGTAATTGATTTGGCCATCTTTAATGTGCAAATGTTTATTATCTAAATAACTAGTCACACCAAAGAGACAGGGAGAGAAGAAAACGAAAAAAAACAAAGTCAAAATAACCTGGAATCGCATCAATTCGTCCTTTGAATATAACACATCACATAGAATGGGGGCTGACTGTTCACGTTTACTCCAACCGAGGTGCTATGGGTATGATTGACCGTATGGCTATGGCTATACTGAGTCACTATATTAATGGGGTCATTATTTACGTTGTCATTTGTAAAATTAACATCAAAAAACGTCACCGTATTTGTAACGACTCCTGTTGTATTGGTAATTGTTGCAATTCCATGATTATGAGTCGGAGGACCCTCTGAATCTAATAAGTTAGTAGGACCTGTACCCACCACAAACTTATCTCTCAAATCCTTTGTACCAAAAGAGCCGTCACACAAACGCCATCCAGACGGTATAGACGCCGGATCCCCCGCCCAAATAACAATCATATTTTGCGGCAACATATTAAAGGCGCTAGTAGGTGAAAAATTAATCGTACCGTATACAAAAATATTATTATAGGTCGCATTTCCGTTTATAGTTGCTCCCCCTTTCATCGTTGCCTGCGCATTTACTGATACCGGTGCACTAAAAATCATCGTTGGCGATGTCGCAACGCCCAATGTTCGAATCTTTAAATTTGTACTAACCACCACCGGATCTGAGGCACCCCCCAAATAAAATACCCGAGTATTATCCAGAACAAACCTTCGGTTATCGAAGTAGGAATCTGCTCGAATAACAGATACGCCTACAAACAGCAATCCAAGTAGCGCTAACAAAAATTTTTTTTGGGAACCCATCCATTCATATTATAAAGACCTGGATTCTCCGACACAAGCAAATAACCGCGTTTTCGAATATGCCCCGGAGTAAAATCACATATACCCATCCCGCCGCAACGTCTCCAACCCACCCCC
>CAYGHZ010000117.1:0-7270 GCA_964349635.1 uncultured Candidatus Marinamargulisbacteria bacterium | reverse complement strand
TGTGCCACTCACTCTGTTTACAAGCAGGAATATTTTTCCTGCATTGATATCTATTTTAAACATAGAAATTATTTTCATTAATGTTTCGATTATTATCTAACGGACAATTATGAATAATAAAAAAATAATATCGATTTCTTTGCCACGTCACGCCTACCTGCAACTTCTTCGGCAAAACAAGAACTTTCAATCAAATCTGCTTTCCGATTATTTTCGGCGGCCGATATTCTTACTCCAGTTGGATGCGTTTGCCCGTGCGCTCGAAGAAACAAAAGCGTCTCTCAAAATTATTCAATCTTTAGATCAATCCAAACTGTTGATAGATTCGGCCGCGTTAACGCAACTGGATTCAGCCGACCCAAACAGCTTCCTCATCTGCAATCTGGATGTCGGAGGGCATGTGCTGTGTCCCGTCATTCGTAAAAATAAAGACGGCTGGACAGTTGTCCTTCCAAATCGCGGATTTCGATCCGGAGCAACGTTAATGGTTCACGGAAAAACCGTATTTGCCGCCCAATTTGAAGGATTCGAATTTCCGGAGGTGCAGTTAAAAACGTTAAATGGCCTATTGAACCACAAGTATGAAGCTACTCCACAGGTATATGCCCTGTTTCGCACGATTTCGAGCCGCCACTCCGTCTTGTCGCTGCGTGAGGAAGATCAGCTCATCGGCAACTGTTTAGTGACTCAAACGCGGCTGGCCTTGGAATTT
This sequence comes from uncultured Candidatus Marinamargulisbacteria bacterium, assembly GCA_964349635.1. GTDB lineage: Bacteria > Margulisbacteria > Marinamargulisbacteria > SXXA01 > CAYGHZ01 > CAYGHZ01. Next base: position 6,558 of record CAYGHZ010000117.1, on the reverse strand, counting down.
GCGTTCGTCACCGCGAGCCATCCGCCGGTCCAAGAAATGATCGTTGGGTCGACCCCGCAAGAAAAGTTGAATCCGATAGCGGCGCCGGTCAGGTCGATTGACTTTGGCGGTTTCAAAGGTCTCGACTGTACGTCTATTAAGACGAGTCCGGAACAAGCGTTCGACGGTGTCCTATTTAATGGTCTCAACTGCGACGAAAAAAAGTCATTCAGGAGCCTATGTGACGTTGCCGAAGAAAATAAAGATATACTCTCTGAATTAAAAAGAATGCGCAGAGACCGGGAATTTTCATTTCATGATCTCTTTTCTGATTTTGGATCGATTCAAGACGGTTTTGATTTGCTGAGCTTCACATCGATCAAACAAATCCTCCTGGACGTTCCAAAATTTAATGGAGTTGCGTCTGAAGCGCTTCCCAAAATACTGGCAATGATTTTCATGATGCTTCCAAACCGGGGGGTCGAGAGTATCGCGATGCAATTTCCAAATGCGTGCGACGACTGGAAAGCGGAATCGGCCAACACGTTAGTGAACATTGGGGCGATGTATCAACAATTAGGACTGTCTGCTAATGCCTCTGCCTGCTTTTCCGAGGCAATTTATTTTCAGCCCACCTGCGAACGCGCCTATTTGGCCCGAGCATGCGCCCGGATGTTGATGGGAGACGCCGCCGGCAGATCGGAGGACTTGGCTCGCGCGGCACTCCTGATGACGCCTACCGATTAGGGTCTTTAATTAATTGAAATTTTCCTGTCCCCTTTTCGATAATTGACTAGATCATCATAAATTTTCGAAAAGGGGACTTCACCAGATGACGCACAAAGAAAAATACAATTTAATGTCCGCGGGCGAATTTCTAGATTACCTAAGCTCCTTCGGCCTGCGTTCAACAGTCGAATCCGGCGGAAAATCCATCCCCGATTCCACAGCTTTGATTACCTCAAATTCTTTCTATAATTACGACCTAAGCTATAAAAACGGCGACTCTGTGATGTTCTTCGATAGCCAGTTCTTTTTGAAGACGGTAGAACTGACTGAACAATCACTGAAAGTGAAGCTGTTTATTTAATAATTCCCGGCAACTCAAACTCGCCGAACGCCGTATCGGACACGATTAATCGCATCCGATACCGGCATCCCCGCCTGAATAATTATTTCCCGGTGATTTTAAACATCCCCGTTCCGCATTTCGGACATGTTCCTTTGAGCGCCTTGCGACCGTTTTTCATTTTGACTTCTTTCGCATCTTTCATTTCACGCTTCGCTTTGCATTTGACGCAATAGGCTTCTGCCATTGGGATTACTCCTCTTGGGTTGAATTGGGTAAAGCAAACCGCATCATACCCCATGTTTAAAACCCCTTAAAAGAGGGAACATTAGTGTCGTTGCGTCAAAATTATGGGGATGAGCTGGGCGGGGGCCGCGGGAAATGAATCAGGTGAGTTTCGACGTGGAAAGCCATAAAGAACACACAATGTTGCCACCGGAGGCACAAAAAGCGACTGATCAACACCTTCATGTCAATGCTCGCGAAGGGGCCGTAAAACGCCTGCTGTTTGACGAACTCAAGGCCATCAACAAAATCGAAAAACCCATTCAATCGATCATGTACCGCTTCAAAAAACCGGACTCTACGACCCTAGACGGCACCTTTTGCGCCACGCCTCAGGGCTGGACGGTGATTTGGGATGATTCGAAGGACAATAAGACGCAGTATCGGTTTGAAGCCAAGAGCAATACGGTTTTTTGCACAAATCCAAATGACAAATCGGTGCAATCAAAGCTCAAACATATTGTGAGTGAAATCGCGGCGGGCCGGACTCGGATGATCGTCGTGTAATTGTTCTTTATTTTTTAGGGGGTGGGGTTATGTTAGGTGGAATTGGACAAACCGGTCATACAGGCGCATCGACCCAAATTTCCGGAGAGAGGCCTCTTTTAGGAGCGCAAGCCCAAAGCAACTCCTCTGCCGTGGCAACGGCTATACGTGACGACGCGCAGGCTCAACACAAGATGGAAGGCCATTCGGCGACTCAACCTCAGGTCACCCCACCTAAGGCCGAGGAAACCAATTCAAAGCAAGAGGCGTCCAAAGAGCAAGACGGGCTACAACGCCAACTATTAGGTCTTATGGGTAATAACTCCACAATAGCGGATTTAATTGTGGGCCTTGCCGCCGAGCCGCAGGCTCAAGTAAAAGCCGGAGAAATGCCGCGCGAGACAGAAAATAAAGAGAAGTCAGACGCTGCCAAACACCCGGAACTCAACAGTCGAAGCGCAGGCAGGGAGGCTCCGTCCGAAAACGTTCCCTACTATACCAGCAATAGAAAAGCGCCTTCCGCCGAGGTGCTGAATGCGCGTCTTAAATTTTTTAATGACCAGCCAGCTGAAAATATAAGGACCATGAAGCACATTAACATTTCTCGTGAAACACTGACGGAATTTGCCCAAAAAGCGTTGGAAAAATATGGCAAGGCGGAGGCTGCAGCCACAGCGGCGCCGTCAACGACGACTTCTCCTTCGGTCGTTCCCGCTACGGCGGATGCCAAGGAAGTCGAGACAACCCACAAAAACCTGGAAGTGATTTCGCAAGAAATATACACCGCCGCCAACACCTTGCCGCAAACGGCCGATGAGATCACCGCCAAGGCCGACGATATTAAAGCCGTTATGCGCGCGTTCCTAACTCACCAGGAAACCTTCGAGATTCTTCAAAAGAATAGCGACCCTGCCTATGCCAAGGCTGAAAAGAGTTTTGATATTCCGAAGGGAGTAACGTACGAAGGGGTGTTAGATACCAGCCGTCCTCCTCATAACCAATGGGGACAGGCCATGGAAAAGTGGTTCTCTGAGAAATATCCCGATCAATGGAAAGATGTTATCGATCCCGGCGGAGCCGCCGCGCGAGCTGCGGCAAAAGCCGCCAAATTGGCCTTGCCCCCTGCACCGCCGTCCGCCGTCGATACAAGCGGTAAAACCGGAACCGCGCCACCGGTCACCACCACCGCTCCCACCGTTACTACACCACCTCCGCCTCCCCCTGCCGCTCAGTCAGCAGATTCGACGGGGTCTAAGACGTCGGCTGATTCGACCTCATCGGGCGTGTCGGACTCCTCGGCGACCCCCTCACCAACGCCCAGCGGCAAGACAGACGCAACCGCCGCCCGGGCTGCGTCTCACGCAACACAGACCCTTAATGCGAGCAACAAAGAACACAAAGCCGCTGTTACAAACGCGGCTGATCAAGCAGTGGATACCACACCAAAGGCGGATGACCCAAGCTTAGGCGACCTATTTGACGAAGTTGCGGGCCCGGATGATAACGCCTCGTCAGAGTCTAAAACAAGAGAGACGAAAAGTGATGCTCAGCAGACGCCGCTAACACCAAGGTCGCCCCGACCAGCGGTGGAGACGCCGAATTCGACGCTGCCACCCATTCATCACTCGCCCACACAACCGCAACCAACGGCGGCCACTGTGCCAAAGCTTGATTTGTCAGGCGTTTCGCATGATGCGAGCAGCGGCCCGAAGACGCCACGCGCCAGCGACACGCCGCGGGCGACCAACCTAGATGCTCCCACGACACCTCGTCAGCCGGTTCCCAGCCTTGATCTTTCGAAATTGAATACCACTGATTCCACCACAGATGCGGGAACTACGCCATCTACGCCGCGTACTCCTGAATCGGCGAAACAACGTAAGACCGGGTGGGGTGGGGATACGCCGCAATCGAGCAGACCGGGAACGCCTCGGGCCACTTCGGACAGTAGTTCGCCGGCACCAGCATCGCCTCGTAAAATGGATAGTCTGGATCAAGGCACTGCTGCCACACGGCATTCCGGCGTAGAGGATACTAGCGAATTATCCATGTCCGATGTGACTATTTCGGATGATAGTGACGGGAGGGTGGTGGATACTTCTAGTACTCCGGTTGCAAAGAGTCCAAGGCCTTCCGACAACGTAGATCAAGAAAAAGTTCAAACATCTGCTGACGATACGGACGCAGCAATTGGCCCGGACCCTAGATTAGAAGCAGATAAAGTAGCCGGATCAAATGACGCTACCGATGCAGCATTAGGTGGATGAGAACTTTTAACAAATTCCAGAAACTCTTGTGTTCAGCGCAACGATTTGATCTACGAGCGCGGGCGAGAAAAGTGAAACTCTACTGGTGATCATGTAATGATAGCAATCGGCATTTGATTTACAGGCCTTTGCATGTGCAGGTAAATTCATTTCCTGTGGTCGAAGACGAGTCTGGCGTTGCAAAGAAATGACGTTATCTGCGTGAAGGCTTAGCGCAGATACTACATTGGGCATCAATTGTTTAAGTGTTTCGTTGTCGCCGGTGAGCGCAGCTTGATCCACACGCGTTTTCAAGCTCTTAAATTCAATCATTGCTCTTCTCAAGGTAGCCTTAACTTCCGCTTCAGTAACATCTTTTTTTGCCGGGGGCTCAGCGGTTTTTGTTGCGGGCGAGGCCACAACTTGCCTTGGGGCCAAAGCACCCTTCAATTCCCTTAACTCTGCCATAACTTTTTGAAGTTCCGTGGCCAGGCCTGTCACCACCGCATCCGTATGTTCTGTTGTTGTTTTAATAGCCCTAGTGTCTTTTTTAACTTCCTTCACCCCGTCTTCCAAGCGCCTCATCCCCGCCAACACCGCATCCATCTTGCTATCCACTTTTGATAATAATGCCGCCATTCCGGTTACCTGCTTAGCCAACGCGACGCCGTTCTGTCGAATAGCCGCGCTCTCTGCTTGCAATGCCTTTAATTCGGCTGTGGCCGCAACGTCTCCGGCTTCAACTTTTGCCTGCAGCGCGTCAAATCGTTTCTCGACCTCGATTACGATTTTTGTTACTGCCGCGTCAACCTCAGTCTGGTATCGCGAATAGGTTCCTTGCGATAGTGACGATTGAACTTGTTCAAGGAATTCTTTGTGTTCAAAAACTGCTTTTACCGTTTCATCTTTTTCAACCGCTCGCCGTGTCAGTAACGCGACCGCGGCTTCCCGGCCAAAGGTTAAGCCTGGCTCGGTTTTGGCGTCTTTGAATTCATGCGCGATTTCGATCATCGTGCGCACCGCTTCGCATCGTACCGCCGCATTTGTGCTGTTCCACCACGATCGATTGAACCCAAGGTAACCTTTGACTCCGGTTAGGGGCTGATCCTTCGTGCCTTCCCAGGCTTGGGTCTGTATGGCTGGGGTTCGTCCGGATCGAACGAGATCACCCAACGCTCGTACACCGGCGGATACCGTGTGTTCGTTGCCGTCGATATAGGCCGAACCCACAACATTGGGTTCAATAAACGAACCTTGCAACGTGTTTAAATGCGTAATGTCAGACGCGGCGGCTGCGGCTGAATAGGACATATTCAGGACTTGCTTGTACCAGACTTTTTCGGACTTTGCGTCCGATAAGCTTTTGACGCCGGTGGCAACAGCAGCGGCGGCAACCAACGCATCGCCAAATTTCCGATCCGAAAGCGCGCCAAGGAAGTTGCCAACCTGACCTGCCAATCCCACATAGGGACTTTCGGCGGTGCTGACATGGTTTTTGACCCCGGCTTGAAGGATTTCCAGGTCGCGGCGCAATCGCGTGGTAGGCTCTTTGGATTCAGAAGCGACCGCCAATTGCAACGCTTCGCCAACACTTTTGGCAAACTGGGCCTGAGTCACTGCGCCAATCACTTTTCCCTGATTTGAAACGGCTTGGAAGAAAATTCGAGCATGTTGTGCCAACGCTTCTTTTTGACCGAGCGGCCACTGATCGGCCATCCCCGGTCTCGACAACGCCTCGACTAATTTAGTGACAATCGCCAACGGGTTTTTCAGCCGGTCGGCCTGCCCGACGACTGCGCGTAAGAGCGTGAGACCTACACCCATCGCATTGGCCGGGGAACCCAAGCCGCCATCAGACAAGGATTTCACTTCCCCGTTAACCGCTTTCAAGATAATTTCGGCGGCCTCTAACGCTTGCTTTTGCAGGTCTTGGGGAGAAGATTGCGTACTTAAAGGAGTCGCCGAAGGCATTGCTTGCATCGCCGAACCCGGCAAATCGAATCTCGTACCATTTTCGCTTTTTGGACTGTCATCCTTTGCCGCCGGGTTAAAAGGCGGTGTTCCGTCCGGCGTTGTGTTGGTTTGAAGATATCTGTTTAAAGGCGGAGTATTCTGTGTGGAGGATCTGCCGCTGCTGTCGCTGTGGTTACCACTGCTCGGAGAATCGTCTTTTTTGGGCTGGATGTCGGTTTTGGACGGAACCATTAGACTCAATGTTCCGGAGGCCGGACGTGTCGTTGCATCCGTACAACATAGAGCAGACACTAATTGCTCCGTCATTTTTTCTTTTGGCCCGCTTGAAACAACACCGGATTTATAATGAATTTCGACCATTACTTGGCGATTGGGTAACGTTCTTTCGATGACTTTGTTTCCGTTGGGATATTGGTGGGTCACTTCATTATTATTCTTGGCGCCCTCTTCACCAGACACGCACCCGCCGCCGCCCAACAACCCGCTGCACCGGACTTGCGCCGGCGTCCTGCGCTCCAC
>CAYGHZ010000116.1:0-7329 GCA_964349635.1 uncultured Candidatus Marinamargulisbacteria bacterium | reverse complement strand
GGAGATGGTAGTCCGCTGTACCAAGATTGACCAAGGCTTTTGCGGCCGGAACCGTTTTATTTGCTTCCAATTCATCGTAATAATGGAGAGCCGCTTTCAAGTGTTTCCGAGCGTGTTTCCATTTTTGCATCGATAGATAAACGGATCCCAAGTTGTTTAGACAGGTTGCCAACTCCTGCTTATTTCGCTTATTTCGATAGTGGGTCAAACAGTGTGCCAGGTATGAAAGCGCCTTTTTGTGTTTCCCCTGGGCCTGAAACACCAATGCCAATTCGTGAAGACAACTCACCGTCCTAAGGTCATTGGCGCCAAATTTTCGCAGGCGTATTCGTCCTGCCCGGCGAAATAAGTTAACGGCATTGTCCAATTCGTTAGTGTCTTTAGCGAAACGGCCTAGAAGGTGAAAAATGCCCGCAGCCTTGATCGATGTGCCGTATGTTTTTTGAATCAATGAAATGGCCTGCCCGATTGTTTCAACAGAGATTAATTCGTCAGGAGGCAAAAAATTATTTAATAAGTTTTGGAGAGGGGTTAATGGAGCTTCGATAAATTCAGGTTCAGGCTCAAACTCGGATTCAGGCTCCGATGCGGGTATGATTTCTTCAACCGGTTCGGGTTCAAATAATGGTTCCGGCTCTACGACCGGTTCCGGTTCTTGGACCATTTCAGGTTCCGAAATAGGCTCAGGCTCTGGTTCGCCTTCCTCCGGGATTTCTTCCACAACGGCGTCCACGATTGGCCACTCTCCTGCTTGGGCGACGGATTGTTCGATGTCGGTAGGGACATGAAGTTCCTGTTCGCGGTTTCCCGCGGCTTCTTCCGCCATAAAATCCTCAAAATTGGGTTCGGCTGGTTGCTCCGGTACCCTATGAGAAGTGGCTTCAAGCAATACCTGTTTCGCAACCGATTCATCCAACCCAACCAGGCTCACGATTTTTAAATCCTTGGGCAGCTTGCCGGCATCGGTTGACCATACCATCAGCGGTATCACGACCCCGTCCCGCCCCAACGGATCAATGGATAAAGCTTTATTCCAGATTCGTTTTGTGATGCCTAATTCCAAATAATCGGGCGAAATCAAAATTATTAATTTAGATGCTTTTTCGAAAGCGTTTGTGACATGAGCAGAAAATTCTTTCCCGGAATCAATCGAGCAAGGCTCGGCGGAGACGGACATTCCGGCGTCGTTGATGTGCCACAAAACCCAGTCCGCCCAATCTTGGTTGTTGGGGTGATAGCTGATAAAAATATCCTGCATAATTTTTTAGTATATCATTGCCCGGAAATTCTTGTATTTAATCATGCTACTATTATTTTATGTTGGATATCCCATATTTAAATGCCGAGAAAGTAGAAGAATTATTCCCTATTCATGAGGCAATTGCCGTTATCGAAACGGCATTTTTGGATTATCAAGCAGGATTATCCCGAATGCCGGAAAAAGTGTATTTGGACCTGCCCGAATTTCAAGGCGATTTTAGAGCAATGCCCGCGTTCTGTGCACGTCATAAGTTGGCCGGGGTCAAATGGGTCAATTCTCATTCGCAAAATTACAAGAAGGGCTTGCCGGCCGTTATGGCGTTATTGATTGTCAACGATCCTGAAACAGGAGCGCCTAAAGCGATTTTGGATGCTACAAATCTCACGGGAATTCGCACTGGCGCCGCGGGTGCGGTGGCCGTCAATTATCTGGCTCGCAAAAATGCGAAAATTGCGGCTTTTGTTGGGGCCGGAAAACAAGCGATTTATCAGGCGCTTGCGATCGGAAAAGTCAGAGATTTGGAAGAAATTCGTTTTTTTGATCCGTCCGAACATGCGCGGAAAAATTTTCAAGAAACTTTTCCTAAAGCGAAGGTATTTAACGATATCAAACCCTGCGTTTCCAATTCTGATATTGTCGTGACGACAACCCCGTCCCGACAGCCCATTGTGCAAAGGGATTGGATTTCGCGCGGAACTCATATTAACGCAGTGGGAGCCGACGCTCCCGGCAAACAAGAACTTGACCCCGGATTATTGGAACAGGCGACTGTTATTGTTGATGACGTCGAACAGGCCCGGCATTCCGGCGAAATCAATTTGTCCCCGGATTGCAAAATCTCTGGGACATTGGGACAGGTGATCGCCAAAAAAGTTTCGGGTCGAATTTCAGACGATCAAATCACCGTTTTTGATTCAACGGGACTTGCGATTCAGGACGTGGCGTCGGCCGGCTGGATTTTGGGTAAGTTTTTTCGGGCCGATTGAATGCGCTTGATTTTATCTTCAAGTAATTTTAGCTTTACGACGTTTCCGGATTTTCTATAAATATCCATTAGGGGGTTGATAACGGATAACAGGATCGGATCCGTTCGGCCATATTTTCGTTCCATTTCTTTCATCGCTTCCGTGTAGCGAACCGTCGCCAATGCAACTTGACCCTGCTTTTCGTAGATTTTTGCCAGTTGAACCAGCGCGTAAATGTATTCCGGCGGGTCTTTTTCGAGGTTCTTTTTTTGAATGGTGACTGATCGTCGAAAGGCGTCTTCGGCTTTTTTTAACTCATTTCTTGCCAAATGAAATCGTCCGAAATACCCCATAATCAACGCGATATTCGGATGTTGTTTTCCTAATACGTCTTCTTCAATGGCCAGGACTCGAGTGTAGATTCTCAACGATTTTTCAGCATTAAATGACTCTAAAACCGTTCGTAATGGCGCCGACATTTTGCGATGAAATCCGCCAAATTCCAGTTTATAAACACGCAATGCCTCGCGGTATAGGGTCTCAGCCGTTTGAAATTCTTCCATCAAAAAATAGTTTCTCGCGATGTGCAATTTGGCGTCCGCTACGACCGGATGATTGGAACCAAACGACTTTTCCCGGATGGTTATCGACCGTTCGTAATAGGTTGTGGCTTTTGCCCAATTTCCTTTGGCCTCGTAAACACGCGCAATGTTGTCGAGTGTTAATGCAACGTTGGTATGTTCCGGCCCGTCGGTTTTTTCGAGAATTTTAAGCGCCGCCTCGTAGTTTTCCAGCGCCAACTTGAAATCGCCGGTCGAATAATAGATGTTTCCAAGCGCATTTTTGAGATTGGCGACTTCACCATGAACCGGAACAAATTGTTTTCGCGCTATGCGCAGCGCCCTTTTCGCCACTTTTAAGGCCGCCGGGTACTGTTTTTTTTGATATAACAGAAGAATTTCTTGATTAAGTTCGTGAAGGGACGGGTTGGCTCCCAGGATCGGAACTGCAAAAACGAAAATCAGGATAAGTGTCCATGTTTTAATCAATTTAAAGCCAGTATATCGTGAAACATAAACATTCGATACAAGTTTTGCCCCCCAGGTTACGTTAGTGCATATGGCTGGGAGTATGCCGGAAAGCTGGGGGCAATACTGTGACCGCAGGACTTGGTCGTCGTTTCAGCATTCTTTTACTCGCATTTGGATTGTTGGCGTTTGGGTGTGAAAAGACGTTCAAGGTCATCACCCAGGATTCGCCGACGGACGCCACCCTAATGCCTCACGAAATCACGATCCAGGGGATTAAAGACGGCTCGTCTTATGACGAGCCCGTTTCGTTTAATGTTAAGGCTCATCCCGGGGAAATATATTCGGCGAAAATCGATGGCGAACCCTACCAATTAGGCACAGAATTCCTTAAAGAAGGCACACACACGTTGGTTGTGCGCGCCATTCAGACAGAAAGCAATTTATCGGTGACCAAGACTATCAAATACACCATCTCCATCGCATCTCCCGCTTCTCCCACCATTATCGGAATAGAAAATGGCCAAGTTTATTTTGACGCGGTCTCAATAACCACACAGCCACAAAAGAACACCATTTTTGAGGCAACATTAGACGGCAATCCGTATACCTTGGGTCAACCCATCACTGGTGATGGCGATCACACCCTTAAAATCGTAGCCAAGAAAACGACAACCGCGAAGACCGCGGAAAAAGTGGTCAAATTTGTGTTGGATACCCAGAATCCGGCTCCGGCAACGATCAAAGGCGTGGAGGAAGGTAAGATTTATGGCACGGGAGTCGCTATTGCTATCGACAATCAAACGGGCATTCAGCATGTGGCCCAGATTGACGGAGAACCGTATGCCTTGGGGACCACGTTTACTGGCAATGGCAGCCACACCTTAACCGTTACGTCGACGAAACTAAGCAACGGCAAGATTCAGGTGAAAACCGTGCGATTTGGGGTTGATACGACTCCTCCCGAACTCAACGCGATCGACGGGGTTATTTTTGGCCAAAGTTATTCACGGGCGGTGGTTATCGATTTGCCGACTCAAATCGGCGTGGAATACGAAACTACCATCGACGGAGAGGCTTATATTCCGGGTACGCCGTATTCAAAGAATGGATTTCATACCCTGGAAGTTACCGCTAAAAAAGTAACCACCGGCGTTAAGGCCAAAACGACTGTCAATTTTAATATCAATATTTCGATTCAGTCACTGCCGCCGGATAATCCAAAAATCATCGGTATTGAGGCGGACAGGGTGTACACACACCCGGTTTTGATCGTGCTTGAACCTCAGGCGAATGTGTCCTATCGCGCCCAAATTGACGGAGATGATTTTCCCCTTGGGACCAGTTTCGGTGTTCCCGGCGAACACACATTGCTTGTAACCGCTACCGATACAAAGACCTCTCAAACCTCTTCTACCAAGATCAAATTTATATTGGATACTGCGCTTCCTTCGGACTTTGCCATTAAAGGGATTACGGACGGAGGTACCTACTTGGATTCGGTCATTATTTCGATCGATCCTCAGGCCGGCGTCGAATTTGGGGCCTCGATAGACGATCAACCCTATGTTTTGGGCACGCCGTTCTCTATTGCAGGAAGCCACTTCTTAGGGATCACCGCGACTAAAACCAGTAACAAGTTCAAACTGACGAAATCCGCTAAATTTAACATTGATAATAAAGCTCCTGGCGAACCGGTTATTTTAGGCATAAAAGACGAAGGTTTTTATTCAACGCCGGTGACGATCAGTGTTGTTAAAGAAGGCGGCATCGATTACACGGCTACTATTGACGGCAACCCCTTCAATTTGGGGAGCACGTTTTCGACCAACGGCGCACATACCTTGGTAGTCTCGGCGAAAAAAGTCGCCAACGGTCTCACGGTAACAAACGTTTATAGATTTACGATCGACACAGCGGCGCCTAATGAACCTGTGATCACAGGCGTATCCGAGGGCGGAGCGTATACGGGGGGTATCACCATCACCATTAATCGACAGGACGGAGTCAGCTATAGCGCCGCGATCGATGGCATCGCCTTTAGCTTGGGCACCCATTATGCGATCAGCGGTCAGCACACGTTGGTTGTCACGGCCAAAAAATTAAGTACCGGATTAACCTCTGGCACAACGATTCATTTTCTGATTGACTCGGTTGCTCCCTCAGCGCCTATTGTGCTTGGCGTTGAGGATGGAAGAACTTATGCCAACGGCGTTTCGATTACAGTTGTCGCTGAAGAAGGCGTGGCTCACAGCATTTCAATTGACGGTAAACCATATACATTTGGCAGCCTCTACAATCTAGCCGGCAATCATACGCTGGTAGCGACGGCCAGAAAATTGACGACAGGACTGGTAGCCACCACCACTCTTCATTTTACGATTGATCCGGTTCCACCCTCGGCTCCTGCAATTAGCGGAATTGAAGAAGGAAAAGTGTACAGCAGCCCAGTCACTATCCTGTTTGCCGCCCCTGCAGAAGAAATTTATACCGCGACAATGGATGGAGTTCCCTTCGCGTCTAACACGTCTTTTGGGATTAATGGAGCTCATACCTTCGTCGTCACAGCAAAGAAACCCAGCGGACTAACCACTCAAACAATCGTGCACTTTACCATCGATAAGACTCCTCCTGCAGCTCCGACCGTGGGCGGGGTAAGCGAAGGCAGTATTTATACCGGTTCGGTTACAATTACTGCGTCCGGCGGGGCCGATAGCTACACCGCGACTATGGATGGAGCGGCCTTTGCTCTGAATAGCTCTTACGGAGTTATCGGAACTCACACTTTGATTGTTACCGCGCACAAGGCGTTTAATGGTTTGACGGCCCAGACGACCGTGCACTTTACCATCGATCCGCAAGCGCCCGCCTCTCCGACTATTACAGGCGTTAGCGACGGCGGAGTCTACGGAAGCGCCCTGACCATTACAGCTTCCGGAAATGCGGATCGCTATTCCGCGACAATCAATAATGTGCCTTATACCTTGGGGAGCAGCTTCAATGAAAACGGTAGTCATACCTTGGTGGTCACGGCCCATAAATTAAGCAATGGATTAACGTCCCAAACCACGGTTCATTTTACTCTTGATACTGCGCCTCCCGGCGCGCCGATCGTAAACGGCGTCACGGAAGGTTCGGCGTACGGATCCGCAATCACGGCCACGGTTAGCGGACAACCGGGTACAACCTATTCTGCCTCTATCGATGGGGCACCTTATGCATTGGGAACCAGTTATGGCGAAAACGGTACCCACACCTTGATCGTCACTGCTACAAAGGGATTGAACGGAAAAACAGCTACCACCACTGTTCATTTCTCAATTGATAGAACACCGCCCGCAGCTCCGGAAGTTAGCGGTGTGAACGAAGGTGTTACATACGGAAGCGCCGTGACTATCACCGCTTCCCAAACCGGTTCGCTTTCCGCCTCCATTGATGGCAATCCGTATACGCTCGGAACCAGCTACGGCGCCAACGGGAGTCACACACTTGTGGTCACCGCAACCAAACCGTTAAACGGCTTTACCTCGAGCACAACCGTCCACTTTATTATCGATACATTGCCACCCCCGGCGCCCGTAGTTGGCGGCGTCAGTGAAGGGGGAATCTATAGCGATCCCGTTCTTATTACTGTGTCTCAACAGTCGGGTATTAGCTACTCCGCGACCATGGATGGCGCTTCGTTTGCCCTGGGCAGCAGCTTTGGCGCCAACGGCGATCATACGTTAATTGTAACGGCGACAAAGGTGCTTACCGGAAAGGCCTCGCAAACAGTAATTCATTTTACGATTGACAACGTTCCTCCTACAGCGCCGGTTATCGGTGGCGTTACCGAAGGCTCAATTTATTCAAGCGCGGTCGCCATTTCGGTCACTCAACACTCCGGTAACTCTTACTCGGCGGCAATTGATGATGTCCCATACACTCTCGGAAGCAGTTACGGAACCAATGGTTCGCATACCTTGGTGGTTACGGCCCGAAAATTAAGCAATAATCTGATTTCTCAAACAATCGTGCATTTTTCAGTCGATACGGTTCCACCTGTTGCCCCTGTTATCGGTGGAGTGAGCGAAGA
>CAYGHZ010000115.1:0-7336 GCA_964349635.1 uncultured Candidatus Marinamargulisbacteria bacterium | reverse complement strand
GATTCATTAAAAACCTTCTCTTGGGGTCGAGATTAACCTGGGATGGTACCGATGAGCAACGCCGGCTACAGCCGGATGGTAAATTTAAACTGGTAGTCGAGATCAAATCGGAATACGGAGATGTAGCGGATACCAAAGAAGCCGAATTTTACTTGGGTGCCACGTTCCCGCAAGCGATCTTAACGCCGAGTCAGATTGATCTATCGCCTAATAACGATGGCCGCCAAGATAGCGTTACCGTCAACACGCAGTTGATCTTAAACGACGCCATCGGCCGCTACGATCGATTTACCAAAACCGTGCGAGTTGTCCTTGCTGCGCAGCGCATTGGAGTCAAAACGGAGTTGGTCAATCAACTCGTCGACACCGTAACCAAGCCAACGCTGGCACTGTCGTTCAACGCCGCTTTCTTAGGCACCTTGGCAAATACGTCAGCCACATACAACCTGGTTTCCAGCTTCGAAGATAGCTTGGGCAACAAAAAAGACTACGCCGTAGGGGTGTTGAATATCGACTTAGATAAGCCAGCTTTACCTGCCATTACCTGGCAAGAAAAAGCCTACACATCCGCTGGTACGGCTCATATCAAAGCGAAGGCAGAAGACAATGCGCTTTATGCGATTTACCGAAATGGACAAAAATTGGTTGAGGGCGTTGCGGACTATAGCCTAAAAACCACCGGATTTAAGACAGCGTCTCTAAAATCAGCAGCTCAAGATGCGAATATTAACGTCGATTTGATGCCTTTGGTTTTGGGGTCAAACACATTGGAATTGGTGAGCTGGGACAAAGCCGGAAACCTAAGCGCCACGTCCAACCCGATTCAAGTCATTTATGATATCGAGCAACCCCGTGTGACCTCCGTACAGATGTCCAAGCCGATTGTCGGTTTTGACCAGGATTTGGTCGTGACGATCAATTATTCCGAGGCGATGAAAACGTCGTGGCTTCCACAAATTCAAGGACAGTTCCCCGGTTCAGCCACATGGACGTCCCCGACCTCATTGAAAATGACATTGCATATCGGTACCCAAGGACTCAACGACCGTTATGCGTTGAGTATCGCCAGCGCCCAAGATTTGGCGGGCAATAAAACGCAGATTGTTTCTTCCGTGGGCGATAGTTTGGGAGATATTGCCATCGACACCATCGCGCCCGAAGCGCCAAAAGTCACAACACCCAAAACCATCACGTATTTGGATCACTTGCTGATTTCTTTTGAAAAAGAGTCGGGATCCAGTATGGAGGTGATTGTAAATGGCCAAGTGCTGCGTACGACACACTCTACTCTGGATATTCCTTTGGCTATTGGCGCCAACACAATCAAAGCCAGACAAACCGATTTGGCGGGTAACGTTGGCTCGTATAGCACTGAGCAAACGGTACTTCGAGACGTTCAAGCGCCTACGGTCGTATCGACCACGCTGCCAACATATGCCGGACTTGGACTATTAAAAACGGATGTGGTGGTGTCTAAACCGTTAGTGGCGACACCGGGAGCAACGATCCAGGTCGGCCAATTTGTGTTGACCCCAGACACGTTAACCTACGACCCGACAACGATCCACACGTCGTGGACAATTCCGGCCGGGATTAACGGTTCGGCCAGTCTGCAAATCACCAACTTACAAGATAGCGCCGGCAACGTCGGCAGTGGCGTCGCCACCGGTGTGGTGGATACAGGCTTCCCTCAACTCTCCAATTTGAGTGTGACGCCGAATCCAGCCAGCGTGGGTCCGTTGACCGTCACATTCAACGTGTCCGAGCCATTAAAAACAAACCCTGTCATTCTCTTGGATGGCCAATCCAATCTTCAAATCGCGCCATCGGCGACTCAAGGGTCGCACCCCATTTCAATCCGTCTGACGGACTTGGCTGGGAACGTATCAACGGTCAATAGTTCCGTACTGATCGACACGATTGCGCCAACGGTTAGCGGGCTGAAATTTCTACCCTTTGTTCGCGAAGGCATTGCGACGTTTTCCTATACTGTGAGTGAACCGTTGATCCAAGATCCGATCGTTAAAGTCAACGGAAACATCGCGCAAAAAGATAGCTACATCATCACCGCTTCGGATATCCAAGGGACGTCCAGTATCACCATCCAGACCACCGACTTGGCCAAAAACACAACGACCCAAACGTTTCAGGGATTTATAATCGATACAGTTACTCCAAAAATTACTGCAACCGCATCCCCTAATCCGGCCAAGTCTGGAACGGTGCATGTGGCCTTGTCCAGTACCGAGTGGGTCGCAACACCGTCGATGACGATTAATGGCGTCTCGGTGGCATACCCCTTCGATTACACCGTCTCTAATCAAGATCGCCAAGGCACGGCGGACATTCGTATTCTGGCCAAAGATAAAGCCGGTAATCTACTCGAAACCACCAATCGTTCGTTGGTCATCGACACGATTCCACCCGTCATTTCCACTATTGTTGTCACGCCGAATCCGACCAAAGCAGGCCCGCTATCGGTTCAATTTAGCATCAATGAGCCTGCGACTTCTTCGATTATCCTCAACGGGCAACCCTTGCACGACATCTCGAATGCGGATACCCAAGGCACGGCCAATATTCAGATCCAAGCGATAGACCGCGCGGGTAATGTGTCGGTGGTCAGCACGTCGACGTTCATCGATACGGTAGCTCCCGATGCACCGCGAGTCACGGTACCCAAATCGATTACCTATTGGGATCATATTCGGCTAGGCGTCGAAAAAGAATCGAACTCCCTATTGGAAGTCTTAGTAAATGGCCAAAACGTGCCAACCCTGAATGTTCCGTTGGCGGTTGGAACGAACATCATTAAAATCCGCCAAATCGATACAGCGGGAAATATTGGGAACTACAGCGCCGATACCCTCGTTGTCCGAGACACACAAACACCGGTTGTGATATCCACTACGCTTCCAACATATGCCGGACTCGGACTATTAAAGACCGACGTAGTGGTATCGAAACCGTTGGTGGCGACGCCTTCTCTGACGATTCAGGTTGGAAATACCACGGTCACCCCCTCTGTCTTGACCTACGCCACGACCTCCATTCATACCGAATGGAACTTTCTGTCGGGTGTGAATGGCGCTGCCACATTGCAAATCGCCGGGCTGCAAGACAGTGCGGGTAATATCGGTAACGGCGCTGCGGCCTTCACGGTCGATACGACGTTTCCCACGCCATTAGATTTAACCGTAACGCCCAATCCCACCTCCGTGGGCAATGTAAATGTTCGTTTTACGAACTCAGAAACACTCAAAACGACGCCGACGGTGACCTTTGCCGGCACGTCGATGGTACAGATTTCGACAGGTAACTTTAGAAGCAGCATTAGCCCAGCGGCGATCCAAGGGTCGAATCCCATTTCGATCTTAATGACCGACTTGGCGGGCAATACCTCGGTTATCACTCGTAACGTCTGGATTGATACCATCTCATCAACACTTAGCGATGTGAGCCTCTCCGCATCACGAGTGAAAGCGGGTGTCGCGACCGTGTCCTTTACGGTGAGTGAAGCGCAAGGCCAAGATCCCGAAGTGAAGGTCAACGGCAACCCGGCGCAAAAAGACTCGCTAACCGGCTTACGATATACCTACAAATACACGGTAACGCCTTTAGATACCCAAGGACCTTCGGTCATTCGCATTCAGACAACCGATGCGGTTCAGAATACGGCCAATGTCGTTGCCGCCGGTTTCGAGATCGATACACTTGCGCCAGTAATGAGTTGGAGCGTGACTCCCAATCCGGTCAAAGTCGGGATAGTGCGAATTTCACTTGCCTCCAACGAGCCCTTAGTAAGCACAGCCTCCGTTGTACTCAATGGCAACCCGCTACCTTATCCATATAACTACACGATCACCGATCACGATCGCCAAGGCACCGCGGACATTCAGATTCGTGCCATCGATAAGGTAGGGAATATTTTTGAAACAATCGACCGATCTTTAGTAATCGATACGGTAGCGCCGATCATTTCAGGCGTGAGCGTCACAGCGAATGCGAAAATCGGGCCGCTTGCGATTCGGTTTACGGTCAATGAATCGGCAACCGCGACGATGTCGGTAAATGGTAGGCTTTCGTCCAATCCCAACGAATACATCATCACGAATGAGGACGCTCAGGGGACGGCAAATATTCGCCTTAGCGTCACGGATCGAGCCGGAAACAACGCGGTCTGGACGGGATCACCGGTTTGGATCGATACGATTTTGCCTCAAGTCACCACCGTCAATGTCCATTTCGCCAATTTGGGAATAACCCAAAATGTTCGGCTTGGGCGCTTGGATGAAACCTATCAGGCCAAAGAAGGTCTTCTGAAGGTGGAAACCTTCACCACCGAGCGCATTTTCAATCCCGTTATGGAGTTGAGCGTGGGTGGAATTGTGAAAACAGCGGTGAATGGCCAATTTCAGTTGAACAAAAACGATTTTCCTAACGCCCCTCAACTGGAAGCGAAGTTGGTATTGAAAGGCCAAGATCGCGCCGGAAACGATCTGGAGTCGATGGATCAAGACTATGCGATCTTGCTGGACTTCCAAGCGCCCGAAGTCGTTACCCATAACGCCGGATCGGGCGTCATCAAGCCTTACGATGTGACGGGTGAAAGCCATGCCATTACTCTGAATTTTACTCTTAATGAACCGGCTCTCTGGCCGAAAGTTCAAATTTTTCAAGTGAGTCCCAATATCTTAGTCCGAACGTTAACGCCTACAAACATCGGCTTAGATTACCGGGCTGTTTGGGACGGAAAAGACGAGGCCGGAAAATTAATGGGGTCGGATAAAACGCAGTATTTCTATCAAGTCAAAATCCAGACAACGGATAGGGCAGGTAATCAAGCTGTAAATAATTTAGACGGGTACATCAAGGTGCAACATATGGAGTTGGGGTCATATTTGACCCATGTTCCTGCAACACCGGTGTCCTTGAAACTCAATCCAGCCGTGACCATCAATTATCAGTTCCGAATCGCGAATATGGCGACGAAAAGCCAGGAAGAGTTCAACCAAATGTACCCCGGCAAAGGATTCCATGCGTTCAGCACGGAGCCAGTCAAAACGTATGGCACGTATCGCTTGACTATCCGACCGCAAACTCAAGGTCAGCCCGTCTTCTCGCAAGCCGGTGCTATCACCTCGTTAGATACACAAACGCTACTCTGGAGTCCTGCGGACGGCCGTTATGTAGTCGAAATTCGAGCGACCGATAATGCCGGTAATGCGGCTACGGTGAATGCGTCGCAGTCGTTTGTTGTGGATAGCACGTTACCGACGTTGAACCTCACCATGTTGATCCGACCCGACCACCTTACCGCCGACATCAACCCCGATCATTGGGTAACGGCCAACGCTACAGATAACTTGGACACAGCGCCCCGATTAACGATTACCCGCAGCCCGGAGGGTCCGGTAGTCGATGGCCGCTATACGCTGAGCCTGAAAGCAACGGATTGGAGCGGAAACACTCTTACTAAAACCCAGACTGTAACAGTAGACACCAAGGTGGATCAGCCGATCGGTGTTACGGTCACACCGAACGTCTGGACGAATCAAAACCGATTTTTAGTGAATTGGACAAACCCTTGGGACGCCTCGGGGATCACTGGCTCTACCGTGACAAAAAATACCTGGCTTAGTTTTGCCAATTTGGCGCAGGGTCAGACGGCGCTTCCAATTGTTCTCACAGATAGCCTGGGTAATCGTAGCGCCACCGTTAATATCACGCTTTCCTATGACAGCCTTGTCCCCACGGTTTCTGCCACCGGATCGGGACCACAATGGCAAGCGGCTTGGCCGACAATTAACTTGTCCGTGTTGGACACGGGCGGGTCGACCGTATCCGTAGTATCGGTGCAATGGAACGGTGAGCTGACACTCCCCATCACAACGTTGATTCCATTGCCGATCAACCGTGTACCGGAAACAAATGCGTTGAAATTGACGGTACTCGATCACGCCGGAAATATCGCTGTGTGGACCGGAACGTATAATATCGATGTCACGCCGCCAGTCGTCCAAAATCTCTCGGTCAATCCGGCGTATGCTAAAGCCGGAACGTGGGTCACGGCCAACGTCACGATTTCCGATAAAAATGATACGGCGACCGCATTCATCAATGGCACGCCTATGACGATCCACTCCGAAACACCCAACGGTACCCAGAAGACTTCTGTTTTCAATTACCGTGTTCAGCCTACTGATACCCAAGGTACGGCCAATGTCACGGTTCAGGTTATCGACAAGGCTGGAAATCATGCAGCGGCCCAAAATCTGACCGCCGTCATCGATACCGTGGCTCCGGTTTTATCTGGCGCCGCCACATGGACCAATCCCGCCTCACCTGCGGAAAACGGAACCGTCTATTCGAAAAATCAGATTGAATTGGTCTTCCCAATTTCAGAAGTGATATCCACCTACAGTGCAACGGCGCAGAAAGCCCAAGTCTCTTCAATGAGTTGGGATTCTGCTCAGAAAAAACTTTATGTCACTCTTTCCCGAACTCAAGATGCGACGGCGTCCGTTCAGGTTAATTTCCAAGATTTGGCCGGAAATGAAAATCACTCTGTCTTCGATAAAATGGCGTTTGATGCGACGGCACCTCAAAGTACGGGAGCCATTGCGCAAAATGATCCGGGAACAGTGTTTGTATCAGACAAAACGTTCACGGTTTCCTTTAACGAGCCGATTAAAACTACGTCCCAAACGAAAGTCTATTTTGATAACGGCCAGACCGGATCGTTTGTTCCGTTAACGCAATCCAGCGCCTGGTTGGTGACTAGTTTCACGGCAGCGCAATTGGGACTGCTGGGCGGAACGCACAATCTAAAGATCGATGGCGTTACGGATATCGCCGGCAACCCGGTGGCGGTGGGCAGCGTAGTGGCCTCCTTCACCATCGACGCTGTGTCGCCGACGATTACTGGTATGACCGTACAAGCACCGAAGCGTGTCACAGCCAATACCTTGGTCAAAGGCCAAGCAAATCCGGACTATCGCATCGCCGAAGGTCGAGCCTGGGTAACGGTAGCGTTTTCAGAATCGGTGAGCACGCCCAACTTGGCATTCAGAACCACGGGTTTTGAGAAAGCGGCCGTACTGCAATCGTTCAATGGAACGTCGGCAACGTTTAGCCTCGATCTTTTGACGTCGGATATTGCGAACGGTCTGGATAAAAACAATCTCGTCACCAACCTCGTTATCGATAACACGAAAGACATTGCCGGCAACCTGCTTGCGGGCCGTGAAGAGGATTACCAGGTGGTCGTCGATGTCCAAGCGCCACAAGTTACCGAACATGGTTCAGATAATGGCATCGTGGATCGTTTAAACCC
>CAYGHZ010000114.1:0-7362 GCA_964349635.1 uncultured Candidatus Marinamargulisbacteria bacterium | reverse complement strand
CCGCAGGTAAGTGCAATCAACAGGATCAAAAAAAATGCCGGCAGAAAATTCATTGATAGGTTCTTTTTCCGATTTGCATCACTTCCACGCCGACAAATCCGCTGCCGTATTTTGAAAACCATTGGGTTAAGGCGTCAAGGCCCATCGGCTCATCCATCGCGGGGTCAAAAAAAGTTGCATTCTTTACGGCGACATAATGCGTCGTTTTTTCATTTGAAAACATTAATATAAATTGGTCTCTGGTTAAATCGGGAAGGCTTTCGATTCCGTTATCCGAATCAAATTCATAGGCGCTCACCCGCTTCTGGTCCAGCCGATAGCAGCTTGGTAGTAATTGACCGGATTTCTTCTGTATTTCAGCTTCTACCAGACTCTGAAAGCGTTTGATCACGAATTCGTTATTCTTTTTGTCGGGAACGAGATGGTTATTTAATAGCCAAAACAACGCTGTTCCGGCGCTTTGGTTAATCGATATGATTTTAAATCTAAAACCAATCCTTTGTCCTTCAATTCGTCCTTAATATAGGCATAAAAAATCGGCGCGGCAATAAGGCCGGGGATTCCGAATGCGGATTCCATCACCAGCATCGCCAATAACAATTCCCACGCCTGCGCGTCGATCTGCGAGCCGATAATTTTGGCGTTTAAGAAATATTCCAACTTGTGAATAACCACTAAAAAAAGCAAAGCTGAAAGAGCCAATAATAGCGAATGGCTCAGACTTACAATAAATATAACCGTGTTAGAAATAAGATTACCGATGATGGGGATCAAGCCCACTACAAACGTCAGTGCAATCAAGGTCTTGGTAAAGGGCAGCGTGATATCGAAATAGGGTAGGACAAGAGCCAAATAAATGCCCGTAAAAATCGTATTAATGAGCGAAATTCGAACCTGCGCGAATACCACATTTCGAAATGCTTTGCTCAATTGGTCGGCATGATACGCAATGACGCGGGTCAATGGTCCCCGCTCTCTGAGTAAACGGACGGGAGGGAGCGAAAGAAGGCCGCCGATTACCAACCCCATAATGACATGGACAAAAATTCGTCCCGCCTCTGTTCCGGCAACCTGCAACGCGTGCCGATGACTCTTAATCCAATTGCTGATCGCAAGACTGATCTCTCCGGCATCATCTGGCAAATAATCGTTTACCCAAATCGGAAGCTCGGGTCGAGATTCGTCGACGATTTGCGCCATTCGATCAACCAAATCCGGAATGCTCTCGCCGCTATTTTGAATAAATGCGGCTGCGCCAACCACAGCGGCGGCCAAGCTGGCAACAATAATCATTGCTACTAAAGAGACCGCCAATACACGAGTGGCCGTGTTCCCCAGTCGGCTGGGAGGGATCAAGCGTTCCAACATGTTAACCAATTCGTTTGCAAACAAACCCGCCAGAAGCGCAGGTAGTAAATGCAGCCATAAGGACAGCGCCAGGGCAGTGATCGCAATGCCCCAGGTTATTATGTTTAACCGGGTAAGGTTTATGTCCAAAGCGCTAAAATCACACCCATGGTCAACAGGGTGACCAAGTGATGGCCGGCGTTCAATGCCCATAATTTCCAGGACTTGCCTTCCCACAGAACGCTACCGATCGTTACTGGAACGATAAACCCGAGCCAATTCCAAAATCCGGACATCAAGCCGGCTTCGATGCCGGATGTGTGTAAATAAGCCGATGCAAAAACCAATGCGTGCGACAACACAAACGCCATCAAAAGCGATGTGGCAAACATAATCGCATATTCTTTCGTCATCCCTTTTTTCTTAGCTTCGTCCATTTTCTTTTTTGTAAAGCCGGACCAAGCCATCCATTGCTTTCCAAAAATCGGTCCGTACCAAAGAAACCCAATCACCATACTGGCTACTGCGGCCGCCAATATCGCTAAACCATTCATCGGAACTTCCATACCCATAACCTCCCTTTTTGATTTATGATATATATAGGTAACTGTACCAAAAAAAAACTAAGGGAGGAAATACGATGAGAAGATTTATTTTGAGTGTGCTTGGCGTGGTATTGGTATCAGGGCTATCAGTTCAGGCCGGAGAGCTTGGGATCGAGGCCACAGTGGGTCAAAAATCCCTAGGGGTTTTTTTATATGAAGAAACTTATGGCGGCGGAATCTGGGCCGGAAAAGAAATGAACGATGCCGCCGCAAAGACAGATACTACGTCGGTCGGCGCTTGGGCCGAACTTCGCAATAAAATTGATACTCAGCTTTATTTCGCTTATGGTTTGACGGGTTGGTTCACGTCAGGAATCATCACAGGCGCCACCATTACTTCAAGCTACACCTTGGCTCCATTCGTGTCATTCGAATATTATCTAACTCCTCATTTTTCGTTGAATCACTGGACCAATCTTATTCAATACAGTTCGACAAAATTGGCTGGGGTTGCGGTCAATACAACATCATTCATGGCCACTAACCTGGGGATTAGTTACATCTTCTAATTATGTCCATGCTCATCCAAGTGAAAGATATCTCGCTGCATTATGGTGCGCGAGTCATTTTGGATGAGGCCAATGCGACGTTTCAGCATCACCAAAAAATAGGCGTCATCGGGCGCAACGGAGCAGGCAAATCCACGCTCTGCAAAATCATCCTGGGCGAAGAAGAGCCGGACGAAGGCTCTGTCAACTTCGCCCAGGATTTGCGCCTGGCGTATTTGGAACAAAAAGATCCCTATAGTCCGGACGAAATGGTGCTCGAGTTTTTGGCGCGCTATAGCGGCGCCCTGGAATGGGAATGCGGCAAAATGGCGGCGAGTTTCGGATTGGACGACGACAGTCTCTATCTTCCGATTTCAAGCCTTTCGGGCGGCTATCAAATGCGCGTGAAATTGACTGCGATGATGCTGAAAGACCCCAATTTTTTGATTCTGGACGAGCCGACTAACTACCTCGATCTAACAACGCTTCTGTTTCTGGAACGCTTTTTGCAGCATTTTAAAGGCAGTTTTCTGATTGTGTCGCATGACCGAGAATTCATGAAAAAAACCTGCGACCACACCGTCGAAGTAGAGAGCGGGAAAGTAGTGTTGTTTAAAGGAGACGTCGAGGCGTATCTGGAATACAAAGAAGAACAGACTCAACAAAAAATCGACTACAACAAAAATATTGAAAAACAAAAAAAGCATCTCAAAGAATTCGCCGATCGATTTCGCGCCAAGGCTTCCAAGGCAGCGTCGGCGCAGTCCAAGCTCAAACAAATGGCCAAGCTGCACACCATAGAAATCGCTCATACATTAAGTACCGTCAAAATCCGAATGCCCGAGTTGGAAGTAAAAAAAGGCATGGCGTTGGATGTCAAAAAACTCACCATAGGGTATCCCGACAAAGAAGTGGCCCGGCACATTTCGCTGCAAATCAACAAAGGCGATCACGTGGCGATTTTGGGTGACAATGGTCAAGGAAAGTCGACGTTTCTGAAAACAATTTCCGATGAATTGGCGCCGTTGTCCGGCTCGTTCGATTGGGGGTATGGCGCAAAAATCGGCTACTACGCGCAGCATGTGTATCAGCGCTTGGATGAGCGTTACTCGGTCTACGATAACCTAGAAGACATGGCGGACAAAAGCACGACTCGCCAAATGATTTTGGACATGGCCGGCTCGTTTTTATTTGGCGGCGACGAAGTCAAAAAGAAAGTATCCGTATTAAGTGGCGGCGAACGCGCGCGTTTATGCCTTGCCGGGTTATTGCTCAGCAAAAGCGATATTTTGCTATTAGACGAACCTACCAACCATCTGGATT
This sequence comes from uncultured Candidatus Marinamargulisbacteria bacterium, assembly GCA_964349635.1. Lineage (GTDB taxonomy): Bacteria > Margulisbacteria > Marinamargulisbacteria > SXXA01 > CAYGHZ01 > CAYGHZ01. The sequence continues at coordinate 3,599 of CAYGHZ010000114.1, read as the reverse complement.
TTGAAACCGTCGAAGCCTTGGCGGCGGCGCTAAAAGACTATCAAGGCACAGTCTTTTTCATCAGCCACGACAGGACGTTTGTGAACATGTTGGCCACGGCTATTATCGAAGTGAAGGACGGCGTGGTTCGCAAATATCCGGGTACCTACGAAGAGTACGTGTATCATTTAGAGCAACAGATGTTGTCCTTTTAATGAGGACGAGATATAGTTAAAGTGTCCCTGTTACAAGGACAATTATGAAAGATGTTTTAAAGCAATTGATTTTAGATTTTCAGGGAGAAGGGCTTCCCCGCCACCTTTTTCCCCGTCAGATTAGAGTTGTAAAGCTGCGACCGGCGGTGCGCAAGGCACACGTATTCATTGGTGTGCGGCGTTGCGGAAAAACATCGGCGATGTACCAGTACATGAAAACATTGATCAATCAAAGAGTGTCGATCAAGCATCTAATCTACATTAATTTTGAAGATGACCGTTTAATCGGATTTAATCATCGGCATTTTCAGTATATTCTTGATGCCGTTTTCGAGTTGGATCCTAGTATGACCAATTCTAAAAAGCTGTTTTTTTTCTTTGATGAAATTCAGGAAGTCGAAGGGTGGGAGAAATTTATTCGGCGTTTGCTGGATCGAGAAAAAATGCAGATTTTTATTACCGGATCATCGGCGAAAATGCTAGGCAAAGAAATTGCGACCGAGCTTAGGGGTCGAACAATTATCTATGAGATTTTTCCGCTCAGTTTTCCCGAGTATTTGCAGCACGCGGATGTTCGGACTGTCTCTCAGCTGACATCAACAGCTAAGGCGAGACTAACAGGCTATTTGGATGATTATTTGAAGTTCGGGGGATTTCCGGAATTTCATTTTTATAAAGACAAAAATGAATTTGCGCATCGTCAGTTATTGCAAGGCTATGTCGAAACCGTTGTGTATCGCGACATTGTCGATCGACACGGTCTGTCCAATCATCGAATCGTAAAAATGTTTCTCATTTCATTGATCGCAAATTCGGCGGCGCCGGCAAGCATTCAGAAAATATACAGAGACTACAAATCGCAAGGATACCGAATCAGTAAAAATAGTCTGTATGATTTTTTGAGATATTACGAGGATAGTTTTTGCATCTTTAGCATTCCTCTTTTTTCGCATTCCATCAGAAAGCAAAATCAAAATCCAAAGAAAGTTTACCCTGTTGACCCCGGTCTTATTACCGCCTATTCAATAAAGCCGGAATTTGAATTTGCATCCCGATTTGAAACAGCGGTCTATTTACACTTAAGGCGCAATGTTGCCGATATCTACTACTACAAAACAGCTTCAGGAAAAGAGGTTGATTTTGTAACGCAGACGCCCGAGGGTGAAATTCAGCTTTTTCAGGCTTGCTATTCTATGAAAAATCCGGAAACGGTGGCCAGAGAAGAAAACGCGTTGATTGAAGCGATGAAAGAGCTAAATGTTCGGAATGCTTCGATCATCACCTTTGACGATGTCGGAGAGTCTGTTCGAGGAAAGGTAAAAATTTCTTGGGCGCCTTTTCCGGTTTGGATGGCTAATCTTCGCCGGTAAAATCTCACTCCAGACTATCGGGAACCTGAGAACGCCGAAATCATGAGGTCCGGAACACTGCTTTTGCGCAACTCAATTACAATTTCATACATTTCTCCCAATGCGGTTTCAAAGGCGGATCTTTCCGAAAAGATAAGTGTATTTTGGAGTGCTTCTTCGTAGATTTCAAAAGGGGCTGAATATTTGATTCCGAAGACATGGTGAAAATCCTCGTCGTTGTTGAACACAGACACCATAAAAATTTTGTTTAAATTAGCAGAAAATCGATCGTCGGCAACCAGATACTGCATGGCCTCAACAAATGTGGCGCCGTCTTGATTCTCAAAAGTAATAATTTGAGAGCGTACTTCGGTGAGATTGAAGCTTGACCTTAAAAATGAGTCGTTCAAAAGTTTTTCATCTTGGCGGTCAAACCAAGAAACGTTTTGTGTAATTCTGACTAGTGACAAATTGGAGTCAGAAAAAAAAGAGCCCCCGCCTTGTTTGATCCAACAAAGTGTTCGTCCAAAGCATGCGCCACCAGGGGAAAAATTGGTGTTTATTCTCTCCAAGTCGAATGGATTCTGCCACTGCGAACGCACCCAAGTCTGAATATCACGAGCCGACACGCATTCGCTTGGCAGGAATGCCGGAGCAACGGCGACAATTTTTTTGAGGCATTTGAAAGATGACCCAGGCATTGCCGCCAGTCTACAACAAGTAAACTAGAGATTGTCTAGCGCTTCTATTCGGTTTTCGGGTCTGGCAGCTTGGCGATATCGGAGTCGAGGAATGAACGATCCAGAGTTTTTGGCCTGATGTGGGATCCAATCGAACTGTCACCGTAGAGTTGAACAATAGTTGTTTCTTCCCCGCGATCCGCGCCAATAGATTTGCGAACGTCAGCAAAATCAGTTGTGCTCGGATGATTGTTGATGGCATCCACGACATCTGAAAGCAATTCATTGTATTCGGAGCGAGTCATCGGGTAAAATTGGGCTGGCTGATTCCGCGTATATTGGATAAAGTCTCGCTTGGTCATCTGCGAGTTTGAGACCTTTTTCGAAATCGCAAAGTGTTTCCCACCATGCCCGTCCGCCTCCTTTCTGTTATCCTTGACCGATGGAATCTGATTGGGCGTAGTTTCAGCCTGAATGCCTTTCGGTCTGCCCGAAGGTCCCGGTTTGAAGCCCGACTTCACTCCCCAACCCTTTTGCCCCCAAACCGGTTTCGCATTGCCACCCGATCCATGCACCATAAGATACCCCTCCCATTTTTAAGAAGGTTTCCCATTAGCGCAAAAGGTTAAACCTTTCTTGATTTCCATCAATCTAATAAAGCGATAGACCCCAAGAATTTTGTTTTTTCGTAATGGCGTTTATCCGCCGTCAAAAACTGTCCTTTTTCGACGATGGCAATGGCATGGTAAATGGCGTCATAGAGGCTAGGGTACCCGCTTTTTTTGTGGCCTTGGTTACTGATTTCAAAGGCCTTTTTCCAATGATTTTTTGTCGGTTCCGTCAAGACTAACGTTTTTCCGATTTGAGAGTCGAGAAAATTCAGAATCAATGCGCAGTCAATGGCATAATGGTGCGCCGTAGCCAAAACCTCATAAACCAAAAGTTGGGGCGCTCGAAGCTGAATTTTTCCGACAGAGGCGGCTTCAAATAGCGCAACGGCCGTCTCGCGCCCCGCTTCGTTCAAATACAATTTATTAAATACAGAGCTATCGACGATAACAACGTCGCTCATGACTCTTTAAGTCTTGTGCGGCGAATGCGGCGAATCACGTCGACCGAGTCTTCCGCCACGTTGAATGGCTTGAATTTAAGAATAGCTTGAAAGGCATTTTGTTTTTCTCTTTGATTTAACGCGTCCGAAACAGCTTGTGAAATATAATGAGAGCGCTCGCGAGCGGGGACGTCGTGATAAAGCTTCTCCTTGACCTCTCTGGGGATCGTAATGGTTATTTTTTCGTTTTTAGACATCTTATTCCCTCCACTTCTATACTACAATAATATACTACCCAGAAGTTGTATAGGATAAACGTCTAATA
>CAYGHZ010000113.1:0-7395 GCA_964349635.1 uncultured Candidatus Marinamargulisbacteria bacterium | reverse complement strand
CGTCAGAAGAAAGGCAAAAGGCTTTTTGGATCGGCGAAAGGGCTTATTAAAATTTGTCCCCAACCGATATTTCGAGGTCACGGTATTTTTAATGCATAACGTGGGATGGCAATTGGGCAACTACTTGAGAGCCATCGCGTTGGAGATCGTTGTCGTCGGCGTTTTATCAGCGGTAGCGTTTCAGATTGTTGGCGTGGATTATGCCTATCTGTTGGGCGGCCTTGCCGGAATCGCCAATATCATTCCGTATCTGGGACCATTTATTGGCGCCATTCCCGCCGTCATTGTTTTTTATCTAAAAGTAAAAACCATTAATTCCGTGATCGTCATGGTCGTCCTATGTTCCGCGATTCAATTCATCGACAACGTCATCATCAAAACAGTCATCTTTTCGCAAACCGTCGACCTTCATCCCTTTGCGGTGGTCATCGTCCTAATTTTAGGCGGTATTTTTGGCGGGGTATGGGGATTGATTTTTGCCGTGCCGATTGCGGGAATTCTTAATGTATCATTAATACAAATCAGCAAAGAAATTAAATTCCGAAACCGAGTGCTCCAGTCCGAAAGGGGAACGCCATGAAAAAATACACGGTGTACGAAATCGAAAAACTGACCAACGGAAAAGTAACCAAATACAAATTAAATCAAGCGATTCAAAAAGGAGAATTGACCGCCGAATTTGTCGAAGGTGGTAAAAAGGGCAGGGGAATGCCCAAATATTTTGTCAACGAAGATGAACTCCGGCGCTTCCTGGCCAAAATCTCCGAACAAAAAAAGAACAAACTCCCGCTCCCGGAACCCGAAAACTCCTCGGCCGGCGGTGAGCTGGTCGAACTGCGACAACGCATTTCGCTGCTCGAAACCAAATTGTCTCAAGACGATTCTCGTTCGGCGGAACGGCGGGAACTGATCGTTCAATTGGCAGGTGTTAGTATTTTTGCGGTTCAAAAACGGAAACACTTATTAACTCAATTATCCAAACTGTCCTAGATCTTGTTCTCCCGCACCATTGTTACGGATGCCATCACGCCTCACGCGACATGGTGTGCGAGCCGTGTCTCTTGTCCCTGCAGCCCTCCCCCTATTTTCAATCGATCCCAGAGGTTTCGTCCGTCTACTCTCTCTTTCCATATGACGGACTAATCAAAACTCTTTTGGGACAACTGAAATTCGAAGGGGTCAAGCCTTTGGGAAAAGTACTGAATCAACGCCTGATTAGCCCGCCGTTTGAGAAAATCGATTTCCGGATTCCCATTCCCGTTCACAAGAAACGTCGGCGCAGTCGAGGCTTCAATCAGGTTGACCTAATTTTCGACGGATATAATTGCAACCCCATGGTTCAGCGAATCAAAAATACCGACGCGTTATTTGACCAGTCCCCCGAACAGCGGCGACATACTGTGTCAGGCGCGTTTAAATTGGACGGCAATATAGAGGGAAAACGTATCGTTCTCTTGGACGATATTTGCACTACGGGAGCAACCCTTTCCGAGGTCGCTAAACTCTTACGTTCACATGGCGCGTCCGATGTTTTTGGATTCACACTTGCCTACGCTGCGCGTTGATCTGGACCAAAAAACAGTTCCGTCCCATAACGATTTAATATCGCGCCTGGTTGAGCTGCACTACAACCGGCTGAATATGGTACTGGAACAGGGCGAATTTGCCGTACGCGGGGGCATTGTCGACGTGTTTCCATCCAACCACACCCATCCGCTGCGATTCGAATATTTTGATCAGGACTTGGATCGATTAACCACGTTCAACGTCCAAAACCAGCGCTCCCTTTCTCCCGTCCGTCAAACCACGATTCAAGACGCTCATAACAAACCCAAACACCATTTTTTAACCACCGCGAAAGATGATGTCGACCATTTGTTGATTTCTGAAATCCAAGACAATGACTATGTCGTGCATGAAAGCTTTGGAATTGGAATATTTAAGGGCTTGGTTCACAAACAAATCGGCCAAATCGAGGGTGAATATATTTTTGTGCAATATAAAGGAGAGGATCGGCTGTTTGTGCCGCTTAATCAGCTGCATTTGCTCAAAAAATATGCCGGGGGCGATTTTACGCCTCGAGTCAACGGCTTGCACGACGGATCATGGAAAAAGATCCGTTCGCGCGTGCAAAAGGCGACCGTGGAATTGGCCGAAGAGCTGTATCAACTTTATAAAGCGCGCGAGACAGATCAAGGTTATTCGTTTAGCGAAGATTCCGTCTGGCAGATCGACCTGGAAAACTCGTTCGAACATCAACCCACGCCCGATCAGATTCGCGTGGCCCTCGAAGTCAAATCCGATATGGAATCCCATAAACCAATGGATCGGCTAATCTGCGGCGATGTGGGCTATGGAAAAACCGAAGTGTTGCTTCGCGCCGCCTTCAAAGCCATCGATAACGGCAAACAAGTCGCGTTGCTTGTCCCCACCACGATTTTGGCCGAACAGCACTACAAAACGCTTAAAAAACGCCTCAAAGACTATCCGTTTCGCATCGAGATGTTGTCGCGGTTTAACACGCGTGAAAAAAATAAAGCGATCATCGAGGAATTAAAGACCCAAAAAGTCGATTTGGTGGTAGGCACGCACCGGCTGCTTCAAAACGACATCATCTTCAAAGACCTCGGTCTATTAATCATCGACGAAGAGCACCGGTTTGGCGTCACCCACAAAGAAAAAATCAAGGCGATCAAACCCAATGTCGATGTGTTGAGCGTAAGCGCCACACCGATCCCCAGAACACTCTACATGGCGTTTACCGGCGCGAAAGAACTGTCGCGTATCGAAACCCCACCCATGAAGCGAAAATCGATTTTGACAATGGTAGCGCAGATCTCCGAAGAATTAATAAGAGAGGCTGTTGAGCGAGAGATAACCAGAAATGGGCAGGTTTATTATCTATTTAATGAAGTCCGAAATATGACGCACAAATATCACCAACTTAAGACCATGTTTCCCAACATATCCATTGTTATCGGGCACGGCCAAATGAAAGAATCGGTGTTGCAATCGGCTATGCAGGCTTTTGTGGAGAAAAAAGCGCAGATCATGCTGTGCTCGACCATTATTGAAAGCGGCATGGACGTGTCCAACGCCAATACCATCATCATCGAAAAAGTGGACCGATTCGGCCTATCGCAAATTCATCAGCTGCGGGGCAGGGTGGGGCGGACAGAACGTCAGGCGTATGCCTATTTACTTTACGACAACGAAGATGTGATCACGGCGCAAGGGCTTAAGAGGCTCCAATCCATCCGAGAATATACCGCCTTGGGTTCGGGTTATAAACTGGCCATCAAAGATTTGGAAATTCGCGGCGCGGGTACCTTGCTTGGCCACAGGCAGCATGGAAACATGACGTCGGTTGGATTTGACCTGTACTGCAAAATTTTAGAAGAATCCGTCCATCGCATCCGGCATGTGCCCATACCCCAAGCGCGTCGACCGATCGAGCTTCGCTCTGGTATTAAATTTTATATCCCGGAATCCTATATAGAAGACGCACGCGAACGCCTGGCTATCTATCAACGCCTGATGAACTTCGATTATCAGTATCAGATCGAAGACCTTACTCAAGAATTGGAAGACCGATATGGGCCGGTTCCCAAACTTGTCGAAGTACTATTCGATGCGATTAAGATGCAGTTAAAATAAATTGACTGAGTTGTTTAATTCCACATACCGAATTGCCGGATCAGCTTCCAATTCGGAGATTAAACCTGAGCTAAAATAGCCCACAATTTTTACCGAAGCGACGCTTGCCGACTCAAGAAAACTCATGATCGAGAGGTTATGTGCGCTGAGAATGGCCTGTGCTTGTGATTGCGTGGTGGACTGTGCAAATCCAACGAGAATAATGCTTTCTTCGATGAGGCTTTGTGTTTGTTTCGGAACAACGTTGGTCCCCGATTCAAAACGGGTGGCGCAACCGGCTAACGGCACCATCAACGCGCAGATAAAAATAGTCTGAAATATTCTCACTATAATTACTATCGTACCCCTGCTTATGAAACTTGTATAGAAAGATTTTGGTTGTTTCTATACAATGCATTTTCCGTGCTTGAAATATTAAAAGTCGTTGTGATGGGCGTGGTCGAAGGACTGACCGAATTTATTCCGGTGTCGTCGACAGGGCATTTGATTTTGGTGGGGCGGTGGATCTCGTTTGAAAATCCCACGTTTGCAGTGGCTATCCAGCTGGGCGCCATATTAGCGGTTTTGGTGTTATATCGATCGTTTTTTAAATGGCGCAATATGCCCAATATGATTATCGCGACTATACCGGCCTTGGGGATGGGGTTCTTGTTGCATTCGGTTATCAAATCCATGTTTTCGCCCAACGTCGTGATTGTTGGATTGTTTGTCGGCGGTGTGATTATGATTATTGTCGAAAAAGTGATTAAGCCGAAGGCTTCGGTTCATTCGATGGAATCGATTACGCCAAAGCAAGCGCTGGCGGTAGGACTGTGCCAGTGTTTTAGCCTGTGGCCAGGAATTAGTCGATCAGGGGCCACGATCGTTGGCGGGTTGTTGGCCGGGCTTGAATATAAGGCGGCAACCGAATTTTCCTTTGTGGTCGCTGTACCCGTGATGATCGCGGCGACAGGGTATGATCTATTTAAAAATTTCTCGGCGTTATCGACGCATGATTTGGGGCTGATTGCGATCGGATTTGCGGTTTCTTTTGGTGTTGCGCTGGTTTCAATGCTGACTTTTATAAAGTGGCTTAGGCGATTAAAATTGACACCATTTGGGATTTATCGCATTGTACTGGCGTTGATTTTACTGGCGGGAGTAGCTCAGTTGGTAGAGCACTAGCCTTCCAAGCTAGATGTCGAGGGTTCGAGACCCTTCTCCCGCTCCAACTCTATAATGATCAAAAACTTACTTTCCCGTCTTAATTTCCAAAACAAACTCGTTGCCTGCGCCGGCTGCAATATGCAGCTTCGCGTTCCTGTTCGGTCGGGCAAGCGGTTGCGCGTGACGTGCCCAAAGTGCCGAACGCAATTTGAAGTCCGGTTTTCGAATCCGGTGAAAGAGCTTTTGAAAGTCCGCAGTTTTCAGCAACTCAAATGGCAATTTAACGCGCTGCCGGGCCGGGCGAAATTGTCGGTGGTGTTTTTGGTGATATCGGTGCTTTTGATGCTGTATTCGGTTGTCGGAAGTTTTACCAAGAAGCACAATTCGCCGCGCCCCGAAACACATAACGAGCTACGAATTTAGGCTATTTCTTAATTTTTTTAGAAATGCCCTTGGTTAATTGGCGCAGAACTTTCGTATAGTCGTGTTTTTCCAACACCACATCCAAAATCGAAAACGTCGATTTATTGTTCTTGGCTGATTGAAGAGCGCTGACCAGGCCCTTCTCGGTCGTGACTTTGTAGCCTTTTCCGGTCCCCAGTAATGCCGGAAGTTTGCTGTACTCCCAATTCAAAATATCGTTGAAGGCGCCATCCATCATGGGGCGTTCGGTGCCGTAGCCTTTGTTGTTGATCACCACGACGATGGGGTTTAGGCCGAATCGGGCGATGGTGGATAGTTCCATTCCTGTCATCTGAAACGCGCCGTCGCCGACGATGACCAGAGGACGCAACTTGGGTTTAGCTAAATATGCCCCAAGGGCGCCCGGTACACCGAAGCCAAGCGAGGCGTAATACGCGGGAGAAATAAATTCGGTTTTAGTAGCAATATAAAGATCAATTGCGCCAAAAAGGGCGTCTCCCACGTCGGCGACGACCATCGTGTCGTCTTCAATAAAACTGTTGAGACATTCGAAGACGCGGTTGGTCGTGATTTTGCGGTTGGCGGCGAAAAATGCTTTTGGAGGGAGGGGATGGGGGATGTTTTTCATGGGGCGTTTCTTGAGCTTGGCTTGGAGCAGCCCATTCACAAAATCTTTGAGTTGTACTTGGTCATAGTGATGGTGGTGGACAGTCAGCCTTTCCGTCGTTGCCGAAATCATTTTTGTGTAATTGAGATGGGCGGTGTAAATTCCTAAATTGATGTCGGTTAGCATCGCTCCCAACAAGATAAGACAGTCGCTCGATTCGACGTATTTTCGGACATCGTCGTGGCCCATGCCTCCTTCATAAACGCCCAGGTAACGGGGCATGCTTTCGGAGACGACGGATTTTCCTAAAATTGTGGCAGCGACAGGGATATTGGTTTTTTCGACAAGCTCTATCAGTTGTTTTTGAAGGCCGAACCGATGCATTTCCACGCCGGCCAAGATGACTGGTTTTCGCGCGCCGTTAATCATGTCGACAGCTTCTTCCAGAGCCTCGTGAAGGGCCTGTGGGTCGGATTGCGTTGGAAATTTTGGGGTTTTAGATTTGGATTTCACCAGGCTATTTACGCGATCGCGGGGCAATTCGATATAAACCGGCCGCTTTAGTCTTGTTGCGGTTTCAAAGGCGTGGTCAATGTCGGCGCAGGCGGTGTTCGGGTCCCCCAGATATACCGAGGCGACGGTGATACGTTCGAAAATACGGCGTTGGTCGTCGAAATGCGCGGTTCGGTGATGGAGCAGGGGATCGCCTTTAATTTCTTCCACGCCCGGCGCTCCGCTGATAACGATTACCGGCGATTTTTCGGCATAGGCTTCGGCCGTGGTGTTGACGATTTTTAGGCCCCCCACGCCATAGGTAACGCAGACGCAACCCAGTCCGTTTAAGCGGGCGTAAGCATCGGCGGCAAATCCGGCGCCCTGCTCGTCGCAGGTGTTGATGATTTTGATGGGGCTTTTTTGCAGCAGGTCGTAAAATCCCAATACGAAATCGCCGGGAACGCCGAAGACATGTTTCACGCCGCCTCGGATCAATTTTTCGATTAAATATTTACCTATTTGCATGTCGCCAGTATACCCGTTTTATCTTGTTGTTAATCTTTTGAAAGAACGCTTACGGATTCTACATGCATGGTATGCGGAAACATATCTATGGGCTGAATCTCGCGCGTTTTGTAGCCCAGGGCTTCCAACCGGGCCAAATCTCGCGCGAGCGTGACGGGATCGCACGACACATAAACGATGCGATCCGGCTTTGCGTAGGCGACGGATTCCAAAACGACTTCTTCACACCCTTTGCGCGGAGGATCGAGAACCACAACGTTCGGGTGTTCCAAATGCCCGATATTTTTTTCGACGTCGCCCGAGATAAAATCTAAATTGGTTAATTTGTTTCGTTCTGCGTTTCGTTTAGCATCCTGAATCGCTTCGGGCACATTATCAATTCCAAAAACATGCTTGGCTTTTTTCGCCAATAACAAGCTAATACTGCCCACGCCGCAATACAAATCCCAGACGATGTCCTCTTTTTTCAGTGCGGCTTTTTTGAGTATGGTATCGAACAGTGTTTTGGTTTGGATGGGATTGACCTGGAAAAAGGACATCGG
>CAYGHZ010000112.1:0-7444 GCA_964349635.1 uncultured Candidatus Marinamargulisbacteria bacterium | reverse complement strand
GGAGTTAGCGATTCCCAAAGAGTCAAAAAGGCATAGGATTCTCTTGCTAGAATCAATTTAAGACTCTGATTTAAAAGGGCAGGCGATGCGGCTTTCCCGGATTCACATTTCTCCCATAAGACCGAGCAAAGTTGTTGCGTGTAATAAGGGTGCCCCTGAGAGAGGCTAAGTAATGTGCTGATTACATCGTCAGAAATCTTTTTCCGGAATTTTAAAAATCTGCTTTTGATGAAAGGATGCCAAGCCTTTGCGTCAATCGCTTCGATAGGGTAATGCGCTCCCGCGCGATAGAGCGGTTGGGTGCGATCCAGAAAAAGTTTTTGAATAAGATGTTTTCGACTTCCAAGAAAGACGTAGCTTATGCCTTTTTGTTCTTGAATAACACTTCGGATCTTTCGAACTAAGTTTATTTCATATTCCAGAATTTGTTGAAATTCATCCAAAACCAGAACCACCTGTTTGCCGTGTTGCTTTGCAACTTTTTCAAGGGTTTTTAGCACCATTTCAACGTCTTGTTCAGACGCTTTGTGGTTTGAATAATCAAAGCTAAGCTTGGGTTTCCCTTCGTCATCCAAAGATAGGGATGGAGCTAAGCGACCAAAGAATTGTTTGGCAGTCTCCAATAACTTTTCAGTCTTGTTTGCGGTGTTTACCGATATTGCTTTCGCAACTGTGCTGACAAATTCTTCCTGCGAATCTGTGGGCCAAAGGTCGCAGTAAATGGGTAGAAATTTTTTCTTGGGTAATTCGGATAAAACGCGCTTAATTAATGAGGTTTTTCCTAGTCTCCGTTCAGAATACATAAAAATATTCTGGGCGTTCTGGATATTTGTTTTGAGATCGGCTATTTCCCGAACGCGGTTGCAAAAAGCGTTTTCATTGACAATGGTTCCATATTCGAATGGATTTATCATTATGCATCAAGCATAATGCAAGATGCATAATGCAGCAATATCTTAGTCTAAAAATACCCCTGAAGCCCGAAATAATATCCCTGGTTCACAATCGCGTTAGGAGCCGAAAGCCATTGATAACCGCCGGTGATCGAAACAAAAGCGACATGCGCCCCAAGGCCAATTTTGAATTGGGATAATGACCACAATGTCTGCGCTGGGTTCGCGAATAAATTGGGCTGGCTGAAATTGGCATAGGACATATCAATGCTAAGGGGTTGGAATGGGAAATAGGAGCCCCCTAGCTGAGCATAAAACCCAAGGGCGCTGTCTCCGCTGTTGAGTTTAAGGGTTGGGCCAATCACAAAATCATAAATGTAATGTTTACCTGCCGCGCCGCCACCGATACCGAGGCTGGCAAAGTGGGTCGAACTACTGGCATCGTAAACCCGGTTGTAATTTGCAAACAGTTCGCCAAATGGAATGTGATTTTCGTTGCGTCGATCGCGGTTAAAAATAATGCGACGTCGCAAACCCACTTCGTAGTGGGTAATGCCATCTTTCGATTGGTAGGAGGCATCGAGTTGAGTGAGATTGTGGTCGCCGTTCAAAATCACTAGTCCTTTGTTGGGGTTTTCAAACGGATAGTTTGCAAAGCCCCAGACGATTTCGGGGAAATACGCCATGACGTCGAGGAAGGGAACGTACAAGACTTTTTGCTTTGTTTTGTGAATTTTGTCGGGATAGACAACCGACCCGACGGCGCTGCCGGCAAATTGGTCGAGGATGTTTTCAAAAAAGCCTTCTTTGCGGGATTGGTAACGCGTGGTTTCTTCTTGCGTGACTTCCTGAAGCTGATGCTCGTAAATAATCACGCGATAGAGCTCGCGGCGAAGATCTTCTTCCAGATCTTTGTTTTTCAATCCGAAATTAACCGCGGCCAGTTTGTCGGGCAAAAACGCAAAATCGTTTTCATCGAACTGTTCCTTGATGGCATTTGAAAATCCGATCAGGAATCCGTTTTTATCCAGTACCTTTTTTTCTTGAAGTAGCACCATTAAATCCATACGGAAAAAGGGAATGTCGTTAGCCAAAATCACATCGATATCGGGACGGGCTTTCGGGTCTAGCGCGATCAATTCTTTGAATTTTTCGACCGCTAAGCCGTGACGCAGCAGAGCTAACCAGGAATCAAATTCGGAACCGGAAAATTTTTGGCGAACCAGCAGGACTTTTGTTCCTAAGATTTGAGAGCTTGCGTTGTAGCCGCTTCGTTGCTGCCGGCTGTAGGAATTGCCGCCGCTGGTGGTGATGGTATTAATTTGGGAACCGGAATCTGCCATGATGGCTGATGCAAATAAAAGACATAAAACAAGAGTTTTCTTAATCAAAAAATTTCTCCAATCCTGAACTATTTCCATTTTCTATAAGGGCTCGCAATTCCGTCAATGTTTTTTCCGCGCGATCCAGCCCCTCCAAAATATTTTTTTTATTGTGGATACAGATGTCGCGTCCCCATTGCGCAGGTGAATGGGCCACGCGGGTCGTATCGCGATACCCGGACGCTGTGATTCGTGGATCCACTCCGGCAGTAGTTTTCAAAGCAAGGGACGACATCAAATAGGGGAGATGAGAGGCCAGGGCGACTTGCCGGTCGTGCTCCTGTGGTGAAAGTACCAACACTTCAAATCCAAGTGATTTTAAAAGTTGTTCTAGTTCGGCATGATGATGTGTCAGTAGGTATCGCTTGCCCCGGACAATGTCCGCAGAGGCATTTCGAATCCCGGTTTTTTCGGTGCCGGCCATCGGATGTCCGCCGACAAAATTAGGCACGTCTTTCAATTGATCGCAGATGGATTCTTTTACGCTGCCGATATCGGTGATAATTCTTGCTTTTAGTTTTCGCGCGTTAGGTACTATTTCTGAAATAGGCGTGCAAATAAACACGATATCGCAATGATCGAGGTTCGTTCCGTCGATGACGCGGTTTTTTAGGGCATAGTCGATCGTGTCTGCGGTTCGGGAGGAGGCGTGCAGTTGAATAGACGGATCTTTTTCGCGCATGAGCATGGCCAATGAGCCGCCAATCAGCCCCAAACCCACAAACCCGATTTTCATGCTTTGTCCGGGCGCAGTTTAATGGCTTCTTTGAGATAAATGTGGCGCATCTCTTTTTGGCTCTTTTCCGTGTTGACGTGTACCAAAACGCGAAGGCAGCTGGGCAAGCTTCCGGGTACCGGGATTTCCGTCAGGCACAGCAAAGGCACATCCGTATAGCCCATTTTCCGGGCAGCCGCCGCCGGAAATTCGGCGTCTAAATCGGTAGTGACTGAAAAGAATATGGATGCGATGTCTTCGGTCTTAATTTTATTGGTTTTGATCACGGCCTGAAGCAGTTCGGTCGTCTCCGCCGTAATTGCTTCCTTAGTGTTTTCAGCAACGGAAATGGCGCCTCTAATTCCCCGCAAATACATTGTGCAACTCCTGACTTAAGCGTTCGGCGAATGGTCGTTTGTCATATATTTTTTGACTTTTCTGATACATAGAAATTGCCATATGTTTGAGCTCATCGGGAAATTCGGTTTGGTTGATATTGAGCCCGACGCCGATAATAACATACGGCGTTCCGGACGTGGTTTCGAGCAAAACGCCGCCTACCTTTTTGTGATCCAAAATCAAATCATTAGGCCATTCCAAATCAATCCGAATAGCGGTGATCTCAGTTAAAAGGCGCGCAATTCGCAAGCCAATTTCATGATGATATTTTTCAAGCGCCGAAAAATCGAAAACTTTAGGCTCTACCAAAAGCGAATAATATAGCCCGCCGTCGGATTCCGAATACCAACGATGGCCGTGGCGCCCCCGGCCCTCGGTTTGACGGTTGGCTACTACGGCAAACGGTGCGGTATGCGTGGCTGTAAACATTCGTTTGGCTTCGGAATTGGTCGAATCAACGATGTCTTTATAATGATGCGGAATCACGTTTTTTGGTTTGGCTGGTGTACGTGCTTTCAAATATTTTGTCGGCGTTGGCGGTCTCAAATCCGTCTCGGCGATTGCCTTTGTCGTCGATGATTTTGCGCTCGGCGAATTCGACATACGAACCGGAAATGGGATGAGTATCTCCGTCTTTAAACACGGCGTCGATTACTTGGGCGACAGTGGAACTTTGCAATAATTTGCCATCGTCGCTGATCTTGATTTTACCGCCGGAATCATTGAGCTTAATCCCTAGTTTTTCGAGAAACAAATTAAAGGCGTCGATGGTGTTGTTTTTGGATAAATTGTGAACGGAGATGGTGAAGTGGTTGAGATAGTATCTATTATATATAACCCAGGCCGCGTATTCGCTTTCTTTTAATAAGTCGGAATAATCTTGCCAGCTGGGCAGCCGCCACAGAGATCGGTGCAAAAACTCGTCGACTTGTTTCCAGTCGTCTAAATTTAACGCATCGACAGGATCGCTTTTTACTTCGTCGGTGTAGGAATAAATAATGTCTTGGGATGCTTTGGATAAATCAGCCACCCGCAATTCGCTTACAAAAATTCGCGGCAAATCGGGGCGCGGGGGCGAATACCAAAAGGCATTTAATTTTTTGCCGGGAAAACTATAAAAATCGCGTTTTTTGTAGCCGTGGTGTAGGAATATTTTTTCTAATGAAGCGATGCCTAACTGTTTAACGCCCATCGTGCGAAAGGCGATATGGTCATTTTGGATTTCGTTGGCGGGTAGGGCGCTTAGAACAGTTTTAACGTCCGGTACGCGTTCTTTGTAGCGGCGCATCAGGCCATCCAGGATTTTGTCGAAGGGGGTGGGCATTTATGAGGATTATACTATAGATGTTGAAAAGGAAAATTGGTGGTGGATCGTAAACTCACCCCTGCCCCTCTCTTGGGAAGAGAGGGGAGAGCAGAAATCTGGTTAAACTAGAAATCGAACACGCCTGATAAACGGGCAACAACTTGTTGCCCAAATTGTATTCGGAGGTAATGTTCCGCAATTTTTACGTGCATTCCTGTCTGTCAAATATTTGTGGGTAACGATTAGCTCTTGGGAAGAGAGGGGGGAGGACCGATTTAAGACTGGCCACTGCAATTTTAAATGGTTAGATCAATCTTAAAACTATCTTTTCTAGATGCATTGGCATCTCGATCGAATGGTTTTTTGCTATATATGATTTGTTTCAATCCCTGCTTTTTTAAGAATTCTCCCAGAGGCCGGGTCTTGTCGGCTGGAAAAAATGCTTGTTTCAATAGAACTCCTGCCGCTAAGAGTTCAATAGCATCTTTTATGTTGTATACGCCAAGAATGTCTTTCAACAAAACAAGCATGGGCGTTAGCTCTGTTAAGAAGGATAATATTTGCGATCCGCGTCCAATTTCATAAAGGAAGATTGGTCCGAATTCGTTATATTCTTCCGTGGAAAAATATATTTTCTTCACGTCGTGATAGTAAGATTTAATGGTCTTGTAAATCGCCTCATGGTTAAACAGAGGAAGGGACTTATCGGGGTAATCGAAAACAAAATCAATTAAATGGGTTTCCATTTTCTTGAATTTATCTTGATACCTCGAGGAGCCGCTTTCAAAGTCTCTCCAGACATCTTCTATATCGATATCTTTTCCAATCCAATATTGTTCAACGCTCATGTCAGAATTTCTCCTTTGTCAGTGTAGAGAGATTCCCAGCGTTAATACAATTAAAACCTCAGACCAAAGTAGATACCGTGCCTTCAGCTACCCCAACAGCTCATCCACCCCACACTCAAACACGTTAGCAATAGCGACCAACGTCGAAACCCGAACATCAGGATGCGCTTTTAAACGAATCTTCATTAAAGTAGAAACCGGAATGTCAGCCAATTTTGCCAGGCGGTCGACGCTAAGTTTTTTCTTTTTTCGAAGGCGCTCGATGTTGGCTGCGATATTTTCGCTTTGGGTCATGAACTAATTCTACTTTGCTTATAGACATAATATTAACTACCCTATACTATAGATAGTATTGGGATCATTTATGTCCAAATCTTCCGCCTTTCTCCGCAACGAATTCTACGAAAAAACTGATATTCGTATCCGGGCTAATTCGAAGGAATGGAAGGCGTATGCATTGTGGTTGGAGAAGGTTGAGACACGCCAGATCAATATCGATTTGATTCGGGAAAATAAGAGTTTGCGTAAGGCGATTGGACAGGCGATGGATGTTTTGGGGGAGGGGATCAGTGTTCTATAATGACGCTGGTCAAAAGAATCTAAAGATTAAGGGGAAAGATTTATGAACGCAAAACTACTTGTAACACAATCTACTTTTGAATCAATCAAGAAAATCAACAATTCAGGCCAAGAATTTTGGTCTGCTCGCGACCTTTCAAAAATACTTGGCTACGTGGAATTTAGAAATTTTTTACCTGTCGTTGCAAAGGCAAAAAATGCTTGCATTAACAGTGATCAAAAATTGGAAAACCATTTCGTGTATTCAAACGACATGGTCGAGATTGGTTCCGGAGCAAGGAGGGAGCTCGAAGATATTTCTCTGTCTCGATATGCCTGCTACCTAATTGTCCAAAACGCTGATCCTTCCAAAGAAATTGTCGCTCTGGGCCAAACCTATTTTGCAGTCCAAACACGAAAGCAAGAAATTGCTGAAATGCCTGAATATCGGGCTTTAAAATCTGAAAATGAAAGACGTTTGTTTTTTAGGGATCAACTCAAAACCCATAATAAGAAGTTAGCGGACGCTGCAAAAACTGCAGGAGTGGAAACTCCTCTGGACTATTCTATTTTTCAGGATCACGGATACAAGGGTCTGTATGGTGGACTGGGCGCCAAAGATATTCACAAACGAAAGAATCTAAAGAAATCACAACAAATTTTGGATCATATGGGCAGCACGGAGTTGGCAGCAAATTTGTTTCGATCCACTCAAACGAATGACAAAATAAGACGTGAAAATATTAAAGGGAAACAGAAAGCGAATGTTGCACATTTTGAGGTTGGAAAGAAAGTTCGCCAGACGATTCAGGAACTTGGCGGGACAATGCCAGAAGAGCTACCAAGTGTTGAGTCGATTCGAAAAAAAGCTTTGAAAGCCTAACCTAATGAACTACCTCGTCTTCAGCTGCAGCCTAAAACCCGATTCCGTTAGCCGCTCACTTGCAAAAGACATTCATAAAATCATGAATGAAAAGTCTCCGACGGAATTTATTGATTTGTCGAATTATGATTTGCCGTTGTGCGACGCGGCGAATTGTTTTGAGCATCCGCATGTGATCGAGTTGACCGAAAAAATTCAACGGGCCAAAGGCATTATTTTGGCCGCGCCCATCTATAATTATGATGTCAGTTCGTCCACCAAGAATTTAATTGAACTGACCGGGGATGCTTGGGAAGAAAAAACGGTGGGGTTTGTCTGTGCGGCCGGTGGGAAGAGCAGTTATATGTCGGTGATGAGTTTGGCGAATAGTTTGATGTTGGATTTTCGATGTTTGATTATACCCCGATTTGTTTATGCGACCGGCGCGGATGAGCCGAAAATCGGCGAGCGGTTAAAAGGG
>CAYGHZ010000111.1:0-7445 GCA_964349635.1 uncultured Candidatus Marinamargulisbacteria bacterium | reverse complement strand
AGGCCGATGAGATCGCTTATTTGCGACGCTCCTATCCGGATACTGAAATTGTTTTAGGATGGACCGCATTGGGGAACGTCGTGTTCGATTCTCAGGGTCACTTTGCATCGTTAGGCTGATATACTTTTCGGCGTGTCTGTACATAAACTAATCGCATTTAAAAATTCGTGCTTTGGTAGCAGCTTGCTTTGGATTAGGCGCGGGGGAGGTTCGTTTAACCCCGGCGAGCATTTTTTGGAAATTTTGGAGCTTCAGGAGAAGCACGAAGCGTGTATGAAAGGTCGCAAATACAGCGACGAGGCCTATACCCGATCCGGATGCCAGATTGTGGCGAAACAAGACGGAAAGACATTTGCCGGCCAGGTGCGCCGGCTTGTATGCTCGATTGAGCATTATTTAAAGCAAGAAATTTGTCTTGTTTCACTGTGGAATGCCAAAGAATCGCATGGGTTTGGCATGCGATATTGGGGCTTGTCATTGCATCAGCCGCTCGAAATCTTTGATCATAATATCGGAAGAACGGAACGTTTTTCGGATTCGCAAGAATTTTCTGAAGCTCTTGCGGATCGTTACGAACAAATCAAGGCTAATATGTCCGGAGATTTACCAAAATTTGAATTGGCTTGGTTTTTGTGATCAAGGTTACTCTGTCGCATAAGATTATGGCTCTTCAAGTAGATTGCCCCATTTGTTTGGATCCGATTCAAGACGGGGCCGGTCCGGTTTTGACAGACAATTGCGGACCTTTGCAGAAATTGGGCGATGAAAAGTCTCATTCCTACCATATGAAATGTTTGGCCGACATGGTGAACCACAATGCTAAGAATCCGGAACCGAAATTCACGTGCGCCGTGTCCCGACTTCCGTTGCCTTCTTGGATCATAGGCGCCCTGCTTAAGCGAGCCGATCATCAGATTATTATTCCGGCGACGCCAAGGGCCGCAGATTTAGAAGAGAATTTTAAAGATATTCAAGAAACGCTGCAAGCATATCGCAACGCTCAACAGGACAGTACAATTTCTTTGATTATTATTATGCTGCTTCTGGTGGCTCTTGTGCTTTCGACTACCGTTAAGGCTCATTAGGCGCTAAACACATTAAACGCCGGATTTGATGCCTCGTCGGGCATTTTTCCCGAAGAAATTTCTCCGTTTGGTTCGATACACGCGATTCGCGGGCGACTTCGCTGACGGTTGTAGGCGTAGCTTGAGGCGGTGTCGAAAAAATAAACAGGAACGGTTTCCGGCGCTCCTCCACCCACATGCCGTACTCTACCATCGTTTTGTCTTGTGTGGCCGACCGCCTGAGGAATCAATAGCGGATGGGTTCGCGCAAAAATGGGGCTATGGTCGTCCGGCGGAATAAACATGTGCAGATCGGTGAGTTCTAGCATTTGGCTTGCAAAATTTGGATTATTGGGATCTAAGTTTGCTCCGTAATTCACCGCTGCTTTCAGCGCTCCGTTTAGATGCCTGACCAATACCTCTAACGAATTATTGTAATCCCACCCGTAGAGCGCGTTTAATTTGGCCGGGTTCTCGTGAAATTTTTTTGCGTCTCTGTCGACGGCTTGCAGGTGGCCAATGGCGCCGGCAGCCGCCATCACATCCAGTCCCTCTCCCGCTTGGCTAACGCGGGCGCAAGTAGGATTGTTTGACTTCAGTTCCACCAGAAAGGCCTCAAGAAACCCTGGTGTTAAAAACGAATGGCCGAATAACACGCCGTTTGTGCCTATTCTTGTATATTCAATATATCCCGCGTTCACTGCATCGCGCAGCAGATGAGCTACAGAGACAGGGCAGTCGGATCGGGTTCGGGGCGTTTGCAGATGCATATAGTGAGGATTAAAGGGCATGATATTAAAGTTTAAAACCGGCATCAGCGCATAGATCTCGTGATCGGCGAACACCCAATGCATTTTCCATCGTTCAGGGTTTGCAATGGCGCGAGCTTGCTGATCAAAAAGATGAATCAACGTACATAAGCATTCGTCCGAAAATTCGCCGCGATCCAGAACATCGCCCAGAAACGTGATGTGGTTGCTGAACTCTCGATTGAATTCTAGATTGGGGATCATTCGTAACTGCCCCCAAGCATTTCCATCGGTTTTTACTAGATCGGAAATCGTTGTGGAAGTCTGGCGGGTGACCGTATCGAAGAACAATGTGGTTGGCGCTCCGGCCTTGAAATTCGCCGCGCCGCTTTCGACTAGGTTGCCCACCAGATGATTCAGATCGCCGTGAACGTCGCCGACGAGATATTCCCGGATGCCTTTGGCGTTGGCCGGATACTGCCCGCTAATTTTTTCATAGACTGCTTTGGTTTCATTCGTTGCCCAATAGTGGCAAATCGACTGGATGGCGGCGACAAAGCGGCTGGGCAGGATCGGATTGACCAGAGAATAACCGCATTCCGCGCTCCGTTTTTCTACAGTGGCGAAGGCCATCATCCCCGCGACGACGAATTGACGACCGTCGGGGGATAATCGTGTTGCGATGATTTTCTTGCTATAAATGCGCCGTGGCGTCGGCATCTGCTGTGTTAGTTTTTGCGATCTCGTCTATCAGGGTCTCGAGTGCCTGTCTACATTTCACTGCCGCAGCTTTGGCATTTGGATTTGCGGATGTTGTGACAGGCCGGACTATTTGAAGCGCCCTGCGAACATTCGCAAGAATTCCCTCGGGCGTACGGTCGGCGCTTGTAGCTAATTTTAGTAGGTCGGTGTCTAGTTTTTCTCCTCCGACTGCCTTCTGAGCGTCCTTAGCATTACCTGCAAAGGCTGTCCGCAATTCGTTTCTAAAATTGGTGACTGCTTTTTTGCATGGGGCCATTGATACAGTTGCAGTGGCTAAAACAGCGGTAGCTTTTGCCGGTGTGCTGGTTGCCGCCGAAACTACTGCCGCCGCTGCTGCTGAAACTCGTTGAACTCCACCATCTATAGGTCCACCAGCCGCAGCTGCACCGCCACCTGCGCTTGCGCGCTTTGATTCAGATTTTGCACCCATGGCGACGGTGGCTAGTTCTCGTTCCCAATCCTCGCCCTCCGGAGTAGCAAGCGAGTCGACGTCAATATGTTTTTCCACAGATCCGGGATTGGCGAGTTCGGAGAGTACCTCTTCGCACCTTCCCGCAGCTTCGCCTACGCTGTTGTTATCATCATCGGCATCGTAATCGACCAGATTGCTGATCAGACGGGTTGCTTGGGCCAGGTCGCTGGATCGTCCCTCGATCAAATCGACTAGCCGATTATAATTTTGTGTGCCTATTGCTTTTTTAGCATGGTTTTCGCTGTTGTCGTGGACCTTAACTAATGCTTCCTTGACTGCAAGAAGGAGGGTTCGAGCGTTGGTATCTAAAGCGCCTGATTTCTCTTGTTTCACGCCGTGTAAAGATGTTGAGGCTTGTCTTGTATAGCCAGATCCCATCAGAGATGAGGCCGTGCGAGCGTGACGAGGAGGGGCGCCGTCGTTCTTTACCGCACCGCCCAATGCTGCTTTGCATGCTTCGGCGGCTGTTTTGATTGACGAATCGCGGTGAGTTGCCAACTTTCTTACTGCTCTCATGAGAGCAACTAGATCGGTACTATTGCCTAGGAATAAGCTGTTCAATCCGGCAATCGTATCCTTATGGTCACCGGCCTCTTGCGCCAATAAATCTTTAAGTCTTCTTACCTGTCTATTTTGTATCAATTGTTGTGCGGTGCTTTCGCTTCGTCCCCTTGGCTGTGTGACGGTGGCTGTTCTTGGTCGCGAGTCTTTTTCATCATCGCTATCCGGCGCGAGGGGTGTTTCTATTTCCAATAGCAGCGCCGCTAGTCTTGCAAGAGTTTCTCCCATCGGACGTCCGTCATTTGCGATATTAATTTTTCTGGCCAAGAAATCATTATTGAGCTTGCCTAAAAGGCTGCCTAACTTTCCTCGAAAAATAACATAAGATGAATCTCGGGAGGAAGGTGATTTTGATTCGACAAGCGAGGCTTGAAGAGCGGTTAATATGTCTCGGCCGCCAATTCCGCTTTCAATGATGATGCAGCAAACCATCGATAAATCTCTCCACAAGATTGCGTCACGTCTCAAAAGTGGTTTGTTCGTTTTTTCGCTATATCGCGTTTGTTCATATGTCGAAAAGAATTCATTTCTAAAGTCATCTGCGATTTTGGCTTCACCATTTTTAATTTCCCTAAAATTATAGGCTGGGCGCGGAGTAGCCGGATCTAATGCGCCTAGTGCAGTTAGTATGGCTCCGTAAACATTTTGACCCGTCGTTACAGATTCCAGCTTACCTGCGATTACCCGTCTAACGATTTGTTCCTCTGATATGCCTCTTTTGATCCAACCCTTGCACCAATTGTCAAAATTTTGCCATTTGGAAAAGCCGGGTTGAACAGCGTCAACAGCTTCAAACAGACTTGAAAGATCTGATAGTGATGGAGATGCAACTCCCGCCACAATTTTTCGCATTTTTGATTCTCCTAGAAAAGTAATAGTGAAATGGTTCGAGTAGTTATCGTCCCAGGCCAAAACAAATTGCAATTCCTTTTCATTTATGAACGAAAATTAAACAGTATTTCAAAAAAGGAGTTTTATGCATCCGAAAATTATTGCTGCCTCATTACTTGTTCGAAGGCCTTTTTTAACTTTTTCTTGCAAGAATGTGTTTATTGGTCAGTCTGGCCATATCGCGGTTGTTGACACCGGCAGGCACGGAGTTCGTTTGGTTTCGCCAGGTTGTCCTGTTGTGAAAGAATGGGAATTTAAACTTCCGGATCTGGTCGGAGCGGTTTACGATTCGAATTCCGAGGTTAGTTTCCCTTTTAATCCAAGCTGGGTTTACGCTATCAAAAAAGATGGAACCGAGTTATGGAAGCAGGAAATAGCGGGTCATGTTAAAGATGTTATGCTTGGACGCTCAAATAATATTTATGTCTTATCTCGAACGCATGTTCTGGAAATGGATGCGAAGAAAGGTGATTTGATTTCCGGAGCTATTCAGGATACTCCAATCGCGTTCGGCGCAACGCCCTCGAACCAGATTTGCTTGCTTTCAGGTGGCTTTGTTGCGCAATTGTCGAAAGATTTAAAGACCGGCGATATTGTCTCGGCGGTTACCGAAAATCCTGCTCCGTGGCTGGGCGGGGTGGTCGGATCGACTCACCGGTTTCATTATTGGACCTTGGGGTTGCCTGGCTCCAACATCTCGATGATTTTAGATTCGGCCGGTCAAAAAAAGATGTTGGGTGAAAACGAGGTTATTCAAGCGGCCAATGACGAGGCAATTTTGACCATCCACAACCGTACCGGTATGTTGAAATCCTATGACCACAGCGGCGAGCTGTTGTGGAGCAGAGCCAAAGAAAACGGAGAGCTGCATCCTCCAAGCGTGCTTTTGGATTCCCGCGGAATGGTTTATGTGGTCTCAAGCAGCTTGAGATGGGCCTTGGGGATTTCGGCGGCTTCGGATGGAACGGAGTCTTGGCGGATTGATTTGCCCGGGGGTGGGTATGTATCCAGTCCCCTTTGTCTTGACTATCTCGGTAGGCTATCGTTTGTTACCACAAATTCCGAACGCTGGGTTGTGACTGATCCCACCGTATCTACCCATAAACGACGAACGAATAATCAGCCGGATACTGAGGGTTCGTCCCGCCGAGTGAAGGGCTAGAGCAGAGTCTAAATTCATTTTAATTTTCGATGGGACAAAGCCGGAAATTTCGTGCGGGTTTTCGCAAGCAATCCAAAATCCAAGGTGGCCGACACGATTTCCTCTCGATCCAACGAACCCCGCGCCAAAATATTGCCCCACGGATCAATTATCATGCTATTGCCGTAACTAAGGATGCCATCGGCATTTTTTCCGATTTGGTTTGGGGCCAAAACAAAACATTGATTTTCGATGGCGCGGGCGCGCAGCAACACTTCCCAATGATCTTTACCGGTGACATAAGTAAAGCAAGAGGGAACGCAGAGCATTTCGGCCCCCTTTTTTGAATAAAGTCTATAAAGTTCGGGGAAGCGCAGGTCATAACATACGGACAGGCCCGTTGTGATTCCAAAGACTTTCGAAAGAATAGGTTTTGCGCCAGCTAAAATTTTAGAAGATTCCCGCATTTTTCGTTCGGGTAAATCTACGTCGAATAGATGAATTTTGCGGTAGACGTCCGCTATCTTACCGGATTCGTCGATTACCACCGAGGCGTTGTAGGCCTTGGTTTCACTGTCAATTTTTTCGCGAATACTGCCAGCCAAAATACAGACTTTTTTCTTTTTTGCGATTTTTTGCAAATTCTTAATCGAAGGGCCGTCGAGGGGTTCTTTTTCGGTTTGGCTGTTGAAGACTTCGGGTAGCAGAATGAACTTGGCGCCGGAATCGCAGGCGGTTTGAATGAAGGGCTCCGGATCTGTTCCCCCATGGATTTGAATTAGGGAGACGGGCAGCTTGTCTTTCATATTATTTTGATTATACACTTCCGTTAATGATCCCCCGATATTCACGTCCCGAAATGAAAGCCGTCTGGGAGTCCCAGAACAAATTCCAAAAATGGCTTGAAGTAGAGCTTGCCGCTTGTTTTGCCCATATGAAAATGGGACGGATCGCCAAAAAAGATTATGAATTAATTGTCAAAAAAGCCGCGTTTGATATAAAGCGTATCGACGAAATCGAAGCCGAAGTAAACCATGATGTGATTGCGTTTTTGACCAGTGTCGCCGAGAAAATTAATAATCCTGTGTCCCGCTTCGTTCACCTTGGCCTTACCTCATCTGATGTAGTTGATACGGCGCTTGCTATGCTGATCCAAGACTCCGGGGCGATCTTACTTAAATCGGTGGATGCTCTTCAGGATGTTCTGAAAAAACAGGCTCAGAAATATAAGAAGACATTGATGATGGGTCGGACGCACGGCGTACATGCCGAGCCGATGACCTTTGGGCTAAAGCTGGCCTTGTGGTACGAGGAAATGAAGCGAAATCGTACACGGCTGGAAGATGCGCTTCTGGTTATGAAGGTTGGCAAGGTATCCGGCGCGGTGGGTAATTACGCGCATATGCCTCCCGAATTGGAAGAATTGGTATGTAAAAAATTGGGACTAACGCCTGCGCCAATTTCGAACCAGATTTTGCAACGCGACCGGCACGCGCAATTTGTTTCAACGCTTGCAATTATTGCAGGCACTCTGGAAAAAATGGCTACGGAAATTCGCGGGTTACAGAAAACTGAATTTAATGAAGTGATCGAACCCTTTGGCAAAGCTCAAAAAGGTTCGTCGGCGATGCCGCATAAGCGTAATCCCATTACGTGTGAACGGGTGACGGGCCTGGCCCGTGTGATTCGCGGGTATGCGCTGACGGCGTTGGAAAACCAGGCGTTGTGGCACGAGCGCGACATTTCGCATTCGGGCGCGGAGCGGGTGATTTTGCCGGATGCAACCATCGGGTTGGATTATATGT
>CAYGHZ010000110.1:0-7446 GCA_964349635.1 uncultured Candidatus Marinamargulisbacteria bacterium | reverse complement strand
ATTTTAAAATTCATAGAGGTACTAAATTATCGTAAAAGCAGTCCCCACAATTTCAAAAACAATCGCACATCCCGGCTCTCCAACTGCGTCCGCCCCAACACCCGCCGAAACAAATCGGCAAATTGTTGATTGCTTCCGCGCGCCTTGAACGGCAGCGAGGGAATCAACTCTTCCAACTTTTGATACATCAATTCTTCCTCGGATTTGGTCGCCAATTTCCAGTGATACGGCTCAGCGTGCCGATTGGCCGCTTGGAAATACTCATAACCATAAATCATTACCGCTTGCGACAAATTCAACGACGGATACCGCACTTTCTTAGCCACCGACGAATGAATATGACATAGGCGCAACTCCTCATGCGTCAGTCCGTTGTCTTCACGACCAAACAAAATGGCAACACGGTGATTGTCTAATTTAGGAAGCAATTGTTTGTAAAGCGTCCGAGGCGAATACAACGGCACCTGATAACTGCGTTTGCGTTGCGTAGTCCCAATCACTACATGAAAATCCTTCAAAAATTCCGGTAGCGACGGATGCACCTTCAACGATCGAATCACATCCTCCGCCCCCCACCCCATCTTGAATGTTTCTTCGACTAAAAACGGACACGGATTAATCAGGACAATATTAGAAATGCCCATTGTCTTGCACGCACGGCAGATCGATCCGATATTGCCGGGAGATTTGGGTTCTACTATTACAAAGTAGAGATTATTTGTAGCCGCGGTTCCAGTCAATAAGCCCCTCAATTTGCCTTTCGTACCGCGGCGATTCGGCCAAAAATCGCGCCAGTTCTTTTCGCGTCGGAATTTTGTTCGGATCTTCGATTTCCTGTTCATCCACCATTCCGGCGTTGCTAAGATAGAAAATAATATCCGCCATCGTCAGCGGTTGATTTGGCTGGAACGTCCCGTCCGGATTCGCAAAAATCAGACCATTTTCGATCGCCGCCTGAATATATCCCGCATCCGGGTAATTGGCGGGAACATCGCTAAATAGCGGCGCTTTGACCTTTGGCGCCGGATATTTTTTGGCGTTTACCATCATCTTGGCGACAAACATCCGCGTCACCGGATCGTTGGGATGAAAGTTTTCGTCCGCATCGGCGGTTAGCAATCCCAGCGTCGCCATAAATTCGATGTCGCGGCGTTCCTTAATTTTTTCGTCGACGTCCGGAAAACTGACCAAATAAAGAACATGCAATAGGTACGTCAGCTCTTCATCGTTAAGTGCGCGCACTTTTAACCGCAACAAGTTCTTGCCCGGCTCCAACTTCTTCGAAAACGCAAAATTATACTGTGGGTCGATATACACGCCATCGTCATCAACATTCAACAGCTTAACCATAGGAGACGCATTCCCAATGAGACGTAGAAGCGACTTGTTATGCACATATTTATCCTTAGGGAACCCGAGCTGCACAAAAAACGGAATGCTTTCGGCCTCGCTCTTGTTGCCGGCCTGGTCTTGGGCATTAATCTGCAAGATCTTCATCGCACTGGGAACAGGAGAATTATTTTTCAAATCAGCGGGCATCGAAACAACAGCCTCCCATTTTTTGGCCGTTTTACGTTCAAATTTAAGCCTTGCCTTTTCCAATTTACCCGCCAAAAGATCTAGTTCTTCTTCCGGCTCCACGCTGATTTTTAACTTTCCGCCTTCCGGTAGGACACTCACCGCAAATCGCGGCGGCAAGGTATCCAACGTTACTTTTATGTGGTCGGATTCCTGAGAGAGGTCTTTTTCAATCACATAGGACTTAATATGAATATCATTAACGCCTTCTTTCAACGGAAAATCGCGAAAAGTCCAATGGCCAAACTTGTTGGTGGACGTCGTTCGGGTCAGAAAATCGTTGTCAAAAATCCGGATCGTCGTATTTTTTTGCGAAACTCCTTTTAGATTCAGATACGGCTCACGTGTTAAATAGCCCTCAATGGGAGCCAATATCTTTGGAGGCACCGGCCGCGCTTCGCCCAACAAGCTAAACGTAACGGTGTGATTGGGATCCTGGTCAAACGGGAACGAATTTAACGAATAATTATAGTCAATTCGCAATGAATAGTTGCGGTTTTCAAAACCGACAATATTTTCCATAGTAAGTCCGGTTCCGAAATGAAATCGGCGCGCCAAATCCATCCCTCCTCGCACCGCCAAATTCGGATCGACATAATACTCCACGGAGGCCGCCGCGCCCTCCACGGCATTGTGCAAATAAACCGACACTACATCGTTAAACATATCAACTCGAGCGCCCACAATAATATTAAGCGGCAAAAATGCCTCCTCTCCGGTGTCCGGCCACACAAACGGACTGGAAAGAAAGTTCAACAAAGACGCCCCGATCTGCACCTGATCCACAAACAAATAATTGGTGTAGTAGGTAGCCAATGTCCCAACATCCAACCCCAACGCATACCGGTTTTTTTCTTTTAAAAACTGCCGATAGACTTTTCCCGTTGCACCCAACGACAACGTGTTAAACCCGAAAATATCGTAAAATTCCGTGCCTGCGCTCCCCGCCAAGATATCAATACCGGAGCTAAAGCTGCTAATCGCACGGATTCGATCATTGTCGGAAATAGTTTCAGGAATCCCCTCCAATCCGCTGTAACCGTAGGAAAGGCCAAAATACAACGTGCGCGTCTGCAATTTATCTTCGCTGGGAATTGGAATTTCCATCGGAAACGCGGCATGCACCATTTTGTAGTCAAATAAATTGAGAACTTTTTGGCTGGACGCGGAAAACGGCATCGGATCAATGCTGCCCAACACCGCCGGATTAATAAACAGGCCGCTAATATCGCCCCGCAACGTCGGATTGGTGGTTCCCAGCGACGTATATCGCGCGCCCACCATTCGCAGTTGCGGATTGGTAATGGTACGCCCCGGAAAAATACCAAGGATCGATGTTGTCCCGACTATCCCCACCATCATCAGCGTTATCAGCAGGCGATTCATTGCGTTAAAAAATCGCCAATTTGGCCAACCGAACCGACTTGTTGCCCGAATCGTCTTCCGCTACGATTTTGCATACATACACCCCCGCTGTCAAAAACGAACTAAACGCATCAATTTCAATGGTCTGATATCCCAATGACTTTGCGACTTCGGTACGCCAAACTTCCATCCCCACCGAATTAAACAAATACGCCCGAACCGTCGCATTGCGAGTGAGCGCAAAACCTAATTTCAACGCCTGTGATCCGATCTTGTAAGGATTGGGATAAAACAACACATTATCAAGCCGCACCACAGACTCCGAAATCAAGAAACTGAGAGACGCGGTTTCCAACGATTGGCCCTCAACGTCCTTCAAATTAAGCGTCAGCGTGCCGTCGACGCTTCCCACGTCCTGAACCGTAAGGAGCCCCCGATCCGATGTATAAGAAAACGTGTTGGCTGACGTTCCTTGTGTTCCGGAAAACGTCAGGGGAACGCCATTCAACGTCATCGCAAAACTGTTAACGTCAAGCGTATCTTTATTTTTCAAAAAGATATAAAAATTACTCTTGGCGGCAATGGCATCACCGTTTTGAAACGTCTTGGCTTCGCTTTCCGTGGCGCCCACTTTCACACTGCTAATATACGCCGGCATCGTCCACGGATAGCGCGTGATCTCGCTAGCTGCCAATGACAATTGTCCGGTCGTCGTCGCCGCCGAAAACCATTTTTGGTCGCTTCCCTGATAACGCGTGATCAACGCCGTACGATTGCCGGTCACGGTATAAATTGCGTAACCGTCAACCAACACAATCCCCTTGGTAAACGACGAGGTCAAACGCGTAAAATAAATGACATCCAACGACGCCCCGGCATTCAAGGTCGTCGGAAACGTCTGAATGGTTGTAAAGTTAAATTGGCTGGAGACATCGGATCCGGACGCGCTACCCGAAAAGAACCGAGGAACCGCCTGGGTCAGGCGAACGTTGCGCGTCGACGTGTTGGTCACCCGAACGGTAATATTAAACGTATTCGCCAAATCCGACTCGCTGGTAACCCCCGTAATAGTCACGCTGGGGATGGTCAAAAATTTCGCGACAACGGGCAAATTAGCCGCCTCTTTAGGAACGGGAACCTCGCCTCCGAACGTTATCGTCTCTCCGGTTCCGGCAGTCACCTTGTTAAGCTGCGCCCGAACGTTTTTACTCGAAACCGTCGCAATTTGTCCGATATCGTACAGCACCAAAAGCTGGTTTCCATTCGCGTTCAGTAGCACATTTGCCAAATCGGAAGTCCCTACTGAAGCTCCGGGATCAATTTTTGTCGCCGCCAACAAGGTATCAGCGCTATCGAACTTCTTGTCTTTATTTTCGTCGCGATAAATCCATACCTTCGACACGCCCAAATTATTGGATAAAAAGGACTGCGATTCGTTGGCAATCTGAAAAATCGGCTTTGAAAACGCCGCCGATGACTGCAGATCTAGATGAAGCATCGGCACCTTGACCTCTCCCTGAACGGCGAACGACGGAGCGATATTGGTCACTTCCTTCCAATAAACCTGCGTATCGATAAGAGCCACTTCGGCATTAGGCGATGCCTTGGCAGGCACTACTCCCAACAAGTTCATCGTGGTGACGGCATCCGAAATCAAACTTTTTCCAATAATATTTTCTACCCGAACATCGGCGTTATTGCCGGATCGCGAATCCACCCCAAAATCGTAAACCACAAACACTATTTTTGAATTGTTCTGCGGATATTTAACCGACGTGTCACTATTAAATTTTGAAATCAAAAGACCGCCGGTTCTCGGATTCCCGTTTACGATGACCGTCTTTTGAATCGTTACCGTCGCGCTGTCAGATTGGTTACCGGAGCCGGTATCCAAATTACCGATCAACGTATCGCTTGAATTGATACCGTCAAACTCCGCATTGCCGTTATCTTCGTAGATCCGGATGCGGCTGACACCGTTTTTCCCCCCATCGTTGATATACTCCGCCGTTCCCTTATTTTGCAAAAAAACCTGATTGATTGTGACTCCTGCCTGAAACGCCGTCAGCGGCAATTTAAGCATTGGAACAATGGAACCCGCCCCAAAACTATCTCCAAAAGGCACCGCGCTAGCTAACGTCCCATAGACCAAACCCGCCACCGCCGAGGACGCAGGATCGTCCGGCTTGGGCAATTTTGAAAACGAATTCAGCGTCTCGCCGGAACTTTTCCCGGTACCCGTAAAGGTCACCAATTGCGCCTTAACCGTCGTATCAGAACTAACCGAGAAATCTTTGCCAATGTCATAAGCGATATAAAAATTGCGCGTCACTTGATCCGCAAATTTAAAGCTGGAATCCCCGACAAACGGCGACTTGAACGTCACCCGGGACGACGACGAAAAGACATCTGTTGTGGTGGATTGAAGTAACACGTCCCGATTACCCACGGGGCCATTGGGATCAAACACTCCTACCTGCCCCAAATCTTCGTACAAATAGGCCTTGGTGATTCCGGTGGTCTTATTGCCGGTCACAAAGTTGGCAGATTCATTCGAAATACCGATATTAATGCCGCTTTCAACCACCTCGCCTTGAACCGTCAATTTCAACCGCAACATCGCAACTTTCTCCTGATCGGGAGCCACGACGGTAGGCGCCACATTGGTAACCTCGGCAGACTTTATTCCGGTAATCGCATCAATCTGGTTAGTCGTCGTGAACCCGGTCAAGCTGGCCGTATTGTTCGATTGGGCCTTCACCTGAACCAGCGTGACATTCGTGGTCGCCCCCAAATTCGCATCGCGATCGATATCGTAAACAATAAAAAAGCTAATCGGCGTATTGTTGCTTGGGACTGTTTGACTCAACACAAACGAAATATCGGTTTGAGTGGGCGTGCTAAAGTTTTGAACGGCTTTCTGCGTCACGCCCTGTCCCTTAAAACTGCCCGTGTTGTTGGCGTCCAAAAATACGTAAGCCGCACTGATTTTGCTGCCAAAAAACACCCTTCCGCTGGTATTCCGAATCGTGATGGAATTAATGACCTCGTCCTGACCCGTCGCGTGAACCCGGAAATAAAGCACCTCGCCCTGCACGCCTTGGGGAATAAATTTCTTTCCCGGCTGCACCAGATCCATCACCAACGCAGGTTCGACGGGCAAAGCCAACGCAAGCGCAAATAAAGCGGCAAAAAACCAACTACGACTCGATAAAAGGCGCATACTCCCTCATGCTACCATTATCGTAACTAGAAGCGAAAAACCTGCGAGTTTTCTTATTTCGTTTTCTTTGTTAGCATTTAACTGGGCCGGTGCTCATTTTGCCCCTTTATGGCTGGCATATAATGAATCCCACCGGCCCTTAGCATCCTGCGTTAGTACATCCATCAACGCCTTATCCCGCCCATAAATATCCTGTAAATACCGCACGCGCCCTTCGGAATCCACCTGCGTTGTCCAATACAGCAAATGAACCATCACCGGTTCCTTGACCACGATATTCTTGCGTTTCTTGTCTTCAAGAAGCGTAAACATTTTTTTGATCGTCCAATTCGGGTCGGGCTTCATCACCTGCATCGCCAGCTCAAACGGCTTTTCCAAGCGAATACAACCTGAACTAACGGCCCGGCCTTCTTGCTCAAACACATGTCCCGCCGGCGTGTCATGCAGATACACATCATAGGGATTGGGCAACACAAACTCGATTCTGCCCATCGCATTAAGGTTCCCTGGTTCCTGCACCCATCGGTTAGGGCCCAGAACATGAATTTTTTGCTTCTTAAGAAACCCCGGATCTTTCTTCACTTTTGGCATTAAATCTTGGGTCAAAATTCGAAGCGGCACATGCCAACTGGGGTTCAGCACAATCGCTTGCAAAGGCGAGCTAAACACCGGCGTTTGGCGATACGGTCGTCCCACCGCCACCCTCATCCGCAATACCGACTGTCCCTCTTCGAAATACTCCAAGCTATAATCCGCAATATTCACAATAATATGTTTTTTGCCCAAATCATTCGGCAACCACCGCCACCGTTCCATATTCAACACAACCTGATTTTCCGAGGGCCCCGTCGGCTGAGCACCGAGCCCGTCGAGGTGCCGAAGCCGAGCCAGTTCTTTCTTGAGTGCGCGATATCCAAGGTGCTTGGGGCTTAATCCCAGCAACGTTTCGGAAACCGTTTTCTCGTTCAACGCTTTTTGAAGCAAGGCCGGATTATCGATCGTTTCCCGACGCTTCAACGTGTCCGGACGCAGCCTCCCCTCGGCCATATCCTGCGCATAGCGATAAAACGCCTGCGTCATCAGCGCATCCAGCCTTATCAGTGTTTCCGGATCCAACCGCGCCGTACCGGCCTGATAACTCATCAGCGGCAACATCAGCTGCCTCATCTGCCCATAGTTGTAATCGTCGCTGACCAGCCCCTCTTCAGGAGCCTTGGCCAACACCTCTAAAAGCGCAAACGCATCCGTCGAAAGAACCCCATCCCGGCTCCAATCCAGCT
>CAYGHZ010000109.1:0-7464 GCA_964349635.1 uncultured Candidatus Marinamargulisbacteria bacterium | reverse complement strand
TATTACAACAAAATAAAATAGAAAAATTGCCACTAGTAGCTGAAAATTTTCAAAAAGAACTATTACCGGATGAGCTACAGGCCGGCCAGGCAATTTTTAACTGTTTAGCCAACACCTCGATCTTTTCTTTAAACTCTTTCGATCGGGTTTCCCACAAGAAAAAGCAAGACTGACGCCCCTTGTCGGCCAGGTAATACATTTTGAGCCAATGGTCCAAAGAATCAGGCGCCACATCGCCAATCTCTTGTAACATCATTTTATATTTTCGCCGCCCTAACATTTCTTGAAACGCGTCGTGATAGAGACGCCGATGTTCCCGCACAAAATTATCGATTCGATTTAAGCGTTGATTTACAAAATCAGCCTGTCCAAAAAAAGAAATAATCAAGGCTTCAATTTCTTTCTGCTTCGATTTAATTTCCGCTAAGGCTTTCGCATAGTTCTGAAAAAAAACATCGAGCCGTTCGGGCTGATTTTCTAACGCGTCGATTTCCCCCATCCCTCCGGCCACATAGGCTTGCACCCACTGCTCGTTACCTTCCCAAAACAAAAACGAAATATCCACCGGCAACAAATTGCCCTGATAGACCATATAATTTTCAAAATGCCGGTCACCGCGTCCCATCACGTCCCCAAGAGCGGCATGACAGGCCAGCTGACGCTCGACATCGCCCAACGACTGATCCCGAATAAACTGATCCAAATGTACGTCGCCCAAATATTCCGAAATTTCCCACGCTCCTTTATGATTTTCCACGCGCCGGGTTTGAAAACTGGGCCACCCCAACACCCGAAGCAACTCGCAGAAAAAGCTCTGGTGGCGCAATTCTTCTCGCTTAATCACCTGTTGTACGCCATTTGTTTCGATACGATACACAGAATGCCCCATGCCAATATCTTCCGCATCCGTTAAAACAAAATTGGGATCCAGGATTCCGAAATAGCGAATTTTTTTACTGAGAAGATTAACACGTTCTTGTTTTGGCAAGCCGTTAAAAAGAGATCTGCGGCATTGGGCATGAATCGGCCCATACAAAATGCCTTTTCCGGTGATTTTTTTCAGAGCCAAACTAAAGACAGAATCATCAGTGAGATAGTGCCACACATCGTCGAATGTGAAGGAATCAAATCCAAAACCTTTAGGAAAAGCCAGCGGTGCAAACCGATCAACAAACGCTTGGATATCAGCGGGCCGCATGCAGCAACGCTTTCGGAAGAAAATCGATAATATCAGAGGCAATCAAGCCATTGCCCAATTGTTCGTAGGCCAAATCGCCGGCTAGGCCATGCAAATAAACGCCCAACGCCGCCGCATCAAAAAGAGAAAGTCCTTGACCGATCAAAGACGCGATCACGCCGCTCAGCACGTCGCCGCTTCCTGCCGTTGCCATGCCCGGATTTCCGGTGGGATTCACCACTGTTTTTTTACCATCCGTAATCACGGTACCAGGTCCCTTTTTAACAACAATATGACCGCAAGATTTAGCCGCATCTTCCGACGAAATCGTGCCAAATAACCGTTCAAATTCGCCACCATGGGGCGTTAAAATGACATTCGATAAATTGTATTTCTGAAACTCAAATAAACCGTCGCCGTCGATCACACACGGCACATCGACATGGTGCATCGCCCAACTTTCACTACCGAGACCCGGCCCCATCACAAAGGCATCGCATTCAATCGGCGTTTCAAACGGATAAACAATAATTTCGGGATACGCAATGTTCACCGCAGGCGCCGCTTCGGGAATGGTGAGCAGATAGACCAATCCCGATCCGGTACGCAACGCCGCACGTGCCGCCAAAATACCGGCGCCAATCATAGTGCGCGAGCCGGCAATTAAACCGACCTTCCCGCACTGTCCCTTATGAACGTCCTTAGGCCGCTTGGGAAGAAGTTGCGAGTAATCCATGCAATCGATTCTGAAGACAAGAAAGCCCAAGAATTGGCAAACAATCGGGAAGCTGCGGGCCGGACACCGCTCCAGTACACGCCAAGCGCACGGGCTTTAATACCTTGCCGCGGCCCAATCCGGTTTCAGCGATAATTTCATCCAGAATTCTTTGAACATCCATCGGGTTACTTAACTTCGCAGTCAATAAGTTTAAAACCTGAAGATCCGAGTCGGAAAACTGAAACTGCTTTACGGCCTGTTTGTACTCGTCGTCGGTCATTGTATAAACCGCCAGATAATTAGTGATGTCCGCCAATACTTCCAAGTTGTCACGAACAGAATAGACCATCTCTTTCGAAATTTTTGAGTTCGGCAAATACGGCGTAACGCGTTCATACAATTCGTCCGGATTTAATTTCCGAATATACTGGCCATTCATCCATTTCAATTTGGTGATATCAAATACCGCACCGGATTTTGAAATCCGCTCCAAACTAAACACCGATGCGATTTCGTCACGCGTCATAATCTCTTTGGCATCCGGCGACGACCACCCCAGCAGCACCATATAGTTAAACAACGCTTCCGGCAAAAACCCCATCGCGGCATAATCCGTTACCGCTGTTGCGCCATGGCGCTTGGACAGCTTGGATTTATCCGTCCCCAAAATCATCGGCAAATGCGCAAATTCCGGCGGCTTTTGCCCCAAGGCTTCATACATAATAATTTGACGCGGCGTGTTAGAGACATGATCTTCGCCGCGAATCACATGCGAAATTTTCATATCAATATCATCGACTACGCAGGCAAAATTATAGGTCGGCCCGCCGTCGGATTTCACAATCACAAAATCGCCGACCAAATTCAAATCAAATTCGATATCATCGCGAATAATGTCGTGAAACTTAAGCGCCCGCTTTGGAACCGCAAATCGAACGGTAAACGGCCCGTCTTTCGGCTCGGTCAATGTCGCGCATTTTCCGGAATATACATAGGGGACTTTTTTAATTTCGGCTTCTTTGCGTTCCGCTTCCAGTTCCGCATCCGTGCAATAGCACCGATAGGCAGCCTTACTCTCAAGCAACTTTTGTGCGGCTTCCTTATATAAGGACATGCGTTGTGATTGACGAATCGGCCCTTCGTCAAAATCCAAACCCAGCCAAGACATCCCATCCAAAATATTTTTTTCGAATTCCGGCTTCGAGCGTTCGGGATCAGTGTCTTCAATACGAACGATCAGCGTCCCTTTTTTATTTCTGGCAAAAAGCCAGTTAAAAAGCGCTGTTCGAATGGTTCCGATATGAAGGTTACCCGTAGGGGAAGGTGCAAATCGTACGCGAATCACAAAAGGCATTATAACAGTTGCTTTTCTCTAAAAAAATAACTAGGCTTATGTTATGACTAACAAAATACTAAACGCTCTGAATGATCAGCTCCACCATGAGGCGTCAGCGTTTTATGCATATTTGGCAAAGGCGGCCCACTTTGAATCTCAGGGGTTCAAGGGATTCGCCAAGTGGTTCCGGGCACAGGCGATCGAGGAACAAGGCCACATGATGAAATTTTATGATTTTATTCATGTCCGTGGCGGTTCCATTAAGTTTCAGGATCTGAAGGCATCTAATGGAAAATGGAAAAGCGCCAAAGAGGTTTTTAAAGATAGTCTAAAAGCGGAGCAAAACGTCACGGCGCAAATTAATCAGTTAGTTAATTTGGCCATTGCCGAAAAAGATCACGCCACACACCAATTTTTGCTGTGGTTTGTAAACGAGCAAATCGAAGAAGAAGCCACGGTTGTTGAAATCCTGCAAAAATTTGACCTGATTGGTGACAACAACATCGCATTGATTATGTTAGATAAGGAACTTGGATCTCGAGACAACTAGTGTTTCCCGCTCTAAAAGAAAAAACCCTAAATTATTTGCGCGCCCACCCGTCGATGATCAGTATCCCGTATTGGGCGGCAGCCATTGTGACCGGGTTTGTGGCTGTAGGGTATACGGTCATTTTCACCAAGGCCGAAGAAATATCGCTTTTGGTTTTGAAGGAATACCCGCTTTACTTCTTTGTTCTATCCCCTTTGTCTCTGCTTTTGGGTTGGTATTTGGTGTTTCGCGTCGCGCCGGCGGCGCAGGGCAGCGGCGTTCCGCAGGTAATGGCGGCGATGGATTTGGCCGAAGTCAAACATAAGGACAACCTGCTTCAACGATTGCTTCAATTGCGAATTGTATTTGTCAAAATAATCAGTTCGTCCTTATGCGTTTTAGGCGGCGGCGGCGTGGGTCGCGAAGGACCTACCGTCCAGATTGCCTCCATCACCTTTTGCTGGGTCGGGAAAAAGTTTCAACGCATCTGGCACAATTTTAACCCAGAGACATGGTTGGTAGCCGGGGGAGCCGCGGGCGTTGCAGCTGCTTTTAATACGCCACTGGGAGGAATTGTGTATGCCATCGAAGAACTGGCCAGCGTTCATTTCAGCAAATTCAAAGCTGCCATCATTTCGTCCGTCATTATCGCCGGGCTGATTGCCCAATGGTTGCTGGGCCCCTATTTATTTTTGGGTTACCCCAAACTGAAAGCGTTTTCTATTCCGGTTCTGGTGCTGGCGCTTTTCATCGGTGGCATCTGCGGCATTTCCGGCGCCTTGTTTGGCAAATTGCTCTTTTGGGCCGCCACCAAGAAAAAACAGATTAAGAATACGGCGTATTTGGTCGGCCTCATCTGCATAAGCGGTCTGGCCATCGCCGCGACCGGATTTTACCTTGGCGCCGACGCGATCGGTTCCGGCAAAGAAGCCCTATTGGATACATTATTTAAGGGCCTAACGTTGGATTGGAGATTGGCGGTCGCCCGGTTTGTCGTACCGGTCATCACCTATATTTGCGGATGCGCCGGTGGTATTTACGCCCCGGCCCTAGCCGCAGGCGGAACAATGGGATATCTCTTTGCCCAGGTCACAGGAATCGTCTACACCAATACGGCAGCCTTATTGGGAATGATCGCCTTTTTAACCGGCGTCACGCGCGCACCCTTTACCGCGTTTGTGTTGGTTCTCGAAATGACCGATCGCCATTCCGCCATTTTCCCGATGATGACCGCGGCATTATTTGCATCGTCATTTGCGCGGATTGTGGATAAGCATTCGTTCTATCATCATATGAAACGGCAGATTTTAGATAGCGCGAATTAAACAAAATTCGCGGGATTTTCGGCGATATAACGACGCACATGATTCAATGCATCAGTATCGCGAATAATCCGTTCATAATAATTCCGTTGCCATAACCGCCCGTCAAACGGCGGGTATCGTTCCATTTTGACCCCCAAAATATATTCACATGTCGTCGCCGATTTAAACACCCCAACAACCGTCCCAACGGTAAGATCCGTAGGGGCGGGTCTCGTGCCCGCCCATGAATCCGAACCAACGGAAATTTCCCGATCAACACCCCCAAAATCCAAATCACCCACCAACCCACCGGACACCGAAAAATCGATGTCGGAAACAATCGCATCACGCACATTCGGCCCAATATTGGCACCTACATTGGCCCCAACATTGGCCCCAACATTGGCCCCAACATTGGCCCCAACATTGGCCCCAACAAACCTATTGGCGTTATTTTGAATATCGATTCCTGGATCTGTCGATTCGATTCCTGGATCAACCGATTCGATTTCCGAATCCGGTGAACCATCGGCCGATTTATTGGGCGGGGATTTGGTTTTTTGGGTGCGTTTTTGGGCGTTTTCATGGGCACCCACGAGGGGTGCCCCTACGGGGGCATCGATGATTTGGATGATGCCGTGCATGTGGTCGGGCATGATAATGAATTCGTCGATTTGGACGTTGGGGAATTTGACGTTTAATTCGCACCATATACGGGCCACCATTTCGCCGGGTCTGTTTAAAATCATTTTTTTGTTTTTGATTTCGCCAAACATCCGGTGACGGCCTTGGACACAAATGGTAATGAAATAATATCCCGGTTGGGAATAATCATGTCCCTTTAACCGAATTGATCGTCGACCAACCGGATATTCTTCGAACATTATTTGTTTAAATTCAACGCCGACCCCGCCTTAAACCATTCAATCTGCGCCGCATTGTAGGTATGTTTCACCTGAAATTTTTTTGTTGATCCGTCCGAATGTCGCAGAACGGCCTGAATCTCAAATGTATTGAGGCCAACAATATCGATCTGATCGTCTTCGCGAATTTTATCGTAATCCGATTTGTCCGCGAATGTGAGCGCCAACATGCCCTGTTTTTTCAAATTGGTTTCGTGAATACGGGCAAACGATTTGACCAACACCACTTTAACGCCTAAATAACGCGGCTCCATGGCGGCATGTTCTCGCGACGACCCTTCGCCATAATTTTCTTCACCTACCACGATCGTACCAACCCCCTGTTTTTTATACGCCCGGGCCTTTTCGGCGATCGGACCAAACGGCAACAAAAAATTATCGGAAATCTTCTCTAAATGTCCGCGATATTTGAGCCACGGCCCCGCCATCGAAATATGATCAGTGGTACATTTTCCCTTCACCTTAACCAGCAATTGCAACCCAATAAAATCATTGCCGTCCCAGGCAGGAAACGGCTCCAACTTTTGCAATCGATCGGATTTCGGATCGATCGCTACGTCGCCCTGGCCATCCGGCTCCACATACCCCATATCGCGCACCGAAAACCCATGAGGCGGCAATTCTTCGCCCACTGGCGGATTCAACTTAATTTGCCGGCCATCCTCCGCCGTTAATGTATCGGTCATAGGGTTAAAACACAGGTCGCCCGCCAAGGCCATCGCGGTCACAATTTCCGGCGACGCCACAAACGCAAACGTGTTGGGGTTACCGTCGTTGCGTTTAGCAAAATTCCGATTAAACGACGTAATGATGGAATTGCGCGGCTGATCGTCGCTTCGGTGATAACGCGCCCACTGACCGATGCACGGCCCGCACGCATTGGCCAAAACCAATCCGCCAATTTGCTCAAACAACGCCAATTTTCCTTCTTTTTCCGCTGTATGACGCACCTGTTCCGAACCAGGCGTAATCGTAAATTTACTCTTCACTTTCAACTTATTTTCGATAGCTTGTTTGGCAATGGAACCTGCCCGATCCAAGTCTTCATAGGAAGAGTTAGTACACGAGCCGATCAATCCTACTTCAAAATAACGGGGATAGTCATTTTCTAAAACGGCCTTTTTAAATTGCGAAATAGGCCACGCTTTATCCGGCGTATACGGCCCATTAATATGCGGCTCCAACTCATCCAGATTAATCTCGATCACCTGATCAAAATATTTTTCCGGGCTTTGATAAACCCCCTCATCTCCTCGTAGCGCGCCGCCTAATTCATCGGCTAAATCAGCCACTTCGACTCGCCCGGTCACTCGCAAATATTCGGACATTTTTTGATCATAATTAAATAGCGAGGTCGTCGCTCCGATTTCTGCGCCCATATTGCAAATCGTCCCTTTTCCTGTCGCAGAGATCGAATCCGCGCCCGGTCCAAAATATTCCAAAATTTTGTCGGTGCCACCGGAAACAGTCAGCACAC
>CAYGHZ010000108.1:0-7535 GCA_964349635.1 uncultured Candidatus Marinamargulisbacteria bacterium | reverse complement strand
GTCGAGTATCGTTCCCATCTGAAGCTCCCTAATGTACCATATGAAACTATGTTCGCCTATTTAAAAAAAATCATTTTTTTATTTACCCGCAGAGAGAAAAAAATAGCTCTGCTTCTCGTTACATTCGCCGCTTTTGTCGGCGTTATCGAAGTGGTTGGAGTCGCTTTGATTATGCCTTATTTTGCGCTTATTACAAAGCCGGAATTCATCACGCAAAATTCTATTTTGGAAAAGATTTATTCGTTGGGTCGGTTTTCCACGCCCGAACAATTTCTTCTGGCATTCACCATTTTTCTGATCGTCTTTTATTTCCTGAAAAACGCATTGCTTGGAACGGTGGCTCTCTGCCAAAACCGGTTTGTGTATCGAAAGCTGAGTCATTTTGCAACCCGGCTTTTTGAGACCTATATTAAGAGCACGTATGTCGTTCACTTGAAACGAAATTCGGCTCAAATTCAAAAAATATTAAATGAAGATATCGTCGTCGTGCACCATTGCGTGATCCTGTCTTTATTTACCATTTGTTCGGAAATTATCGTGATCATTTTGATGGGCGCGAGCCTTTTACTAATAAAACCCGTGCTTGCCGTTTCATGTTTGGCGATCTTGGGAGCGCTTGGATTTGGGCTATTTTGGTTTGTTAAGCCGGCGTTAGCCAAGGCCGGTAAGGACGAAAATTTTTATATCGGGCAACGCATCAAATGGGTGAATCAGGCGTTGGGCGGGCTAAAGGATATTAAAGTCCTGAATAAAGAAGCCTTTTTCATCGATCGATTTGAGACCGAATTTGCCCACTACACCCAAGCCCGGATGCTTCTGAATTTGATTCAGCTAGCGCCCCGCCTGGTTGTGGAGACCGTCGTTATGGTTCTGTTGTTTGCGCTGATATTGGTCGCGCTTCTCGCAAAGCAAGATTTGGCGCTTTTGATCCCGACTCTTGCCCTATTTGGGGTTGCGGCGCTGCGCATCATGCCCTCCATCAATCGCATTGTCAGCTTATTGACCGTATTGCGTTTTTATTCAGCGTCTCTGGATATCCTCTTTGAGGAATCGAAAAAAGAGTCGTTTCCCACGGAGCCCGATTCTCCGGATGGCTCGCTGCCATTTAACCAGTCGATTCGGTTGGACCATCTTTCATTTACATACCCCGGCGTCGACACGCCAAGCTTGAAACATATCGATCTCACCGTCAAAAAAGGGTCCTCCGTCGCCTTTGTGGGAACGTCCGGCGCAGGAAAATCGACGCTTGTGGATGTGATACTGGGTCTCTTGGTACCTCAGGAGGGGGCGGTAACGGTCGACGGAACACCGATTTCCGAAAACCTAGCCGGCTGGCGCCGTAATTTTGGGTATGTACCGCAAGCCATTTATTTGAGCGACGACTCCGTTTTAGCCAACGTCGCCTTCGGCATCGATCCAAACGACATATCGGAAGAAGCAGTCTGGCGCGCGCTGGAGATTGCCCAAATGGATGAATTTGTCCGGCAAATGCCAGGCGGCCTGCAAACCCACGTGGGGGAACGCGGCGTCCGGCTTTCGGGCGGCCAGCGTCAGCGACTTGGCATTGCCCGCGCGCTATATCACAACCCCGACATCGTTATTTTGGATGAAGCCACGTCCGCATTGGACAATGAAACAGAGGAATGCGTTGCGGCGGCGATCGATCGCTTAAGCGGCGTCAAGACCTTGATCGTCATTGCGCATCGCATCTCAACGATCCAAAATTGTGACTCGATCTATAAAATTGAAAATGGGCAGTTAGCCGGCCAATTTCAATATAGCGAACTCTATGGATAAGGTTCTCGACGACCGTTGCGCCGATTTTCGATTTTTATTGGATTACGGCGATCGCGATGTCTTGGTCGTCGGCCCAAAATTGATTTCAAATGCGTTTGAATCCGCCGCCAAGACGGTGGAAACCGCCGAACACATCGAAGAGATCAAAACTATTCAAAAAAAATTTGATGTAGTTGTCGTTTGCGATGCGAACGGGACGCGCACCCATCGGCTTGCAAAACACACCTGTCGGGCCGGCGGCGTTTATTTTTTTGGAACGTCCGCCAGATATCCCTTCTTTTTGTTTCGGTTGAAGCGGCTGGGCTTTGCGATCGAGGCCATTTATGCGCCTTTGCCGTCGCATAACGGAATTCCATTATTTTATGTTCCCCTGGCGAACGGTCCCATGGCGTATTTTTTTTCCAAAATTATGCCATTAATTTTGACCGTATCGCCCGAGGTCAAGAAACAATACGGCTGGAAATACCGGGCCGCCGCACGTGGGTTAGGGACATTTAATCGGCTAAAACTTTCGTGGTTGGCGAAGTTTATTTTGCCCAGCTATGTCGTGGTGGCGCGGCGTGCTGCTTGACCATGTTCGCGACCGCTGGGTCGACATTTTTCCGGGCCTACCCGCGCCCGATCGTTTAAATAGCCTTGTGCTTCCCAGTTCCGTTGAAGGCGGGACATGCTGTTTTCTGATGTTTGCCGATCGAGAGACTACGCCATGCGCGGTTTTAAAAATCTACCGAAGCCAACGCAACGCGCATTTTATTGAGAATGAAAAAACAGTCCTTTCTAAAATCAACGATCCGTTGGTTCCACAATTGCTCTTTAGCGATCGTTTCATCGATCTTCCCTATACTATCCAAAGCATTTTGCCGGGCGTTCCCATGGGCGCTCATCTGGCAAGCGACGGATTACCCAAACAGAACGAAACGCAACGGAATTTCAAACTGGCCTTCGATTGGTTGAAAACGTTTAATTACGGGGTCTCCCATGGCGATTTT
Organism: uncultured Candidatus Marinamargulisbacteria bacterium; assembly: GCA_964349635.1. Taxonomy (GTDB): domain Bacteria; phylum Margulisbacteria; class Marinamargulisbacteria; order SXXA01; family CAYGHZ01; genus CAYGHZ01. Next base: position 4,749 of record CAYGHZ010000108.1, on the reverse strand, counting down.
GTTCGCCATAATTTATTGGTTAGCGACGACGGAAAAAAATTAACCGGCGTCATCGACTGGGCCTACGCGCAGCCGGACGGGCCGCCGGCCGATGATGCTTTCTTTTTTATCGCCCAGTATTTTTTTCAGATCCGCAAACGGTCCGGTCTGGAGGGATTTTATGAAGCGTTTCGCCAGACGTTTCTGGAAAAAAATCGATATTCCGATTTGGTAAAATCGACCTTGTCCGATTATTTGTCGACGTCCGACTGGGAGTCGCTGTTTGTCGATTTCTTAGAGCGCCGCGCCCGGTTTGAGGCCGACTTACTCCAGGGCTGTTTGGAAACCTCCGGCCTTCCTCGCTTCGCGATGCAGATTGTATCCGAATTGGGAATTTCGATTCAGGATGCTCCTAAACACAATTTGTGGAGTTTATTGTTGCGGCTTTTTATTGCCTTTGATGCGGGGTTGGAGTGCTTTAAAATAGCGAAAGAAGGAGAATCTATCAATGTCTAAAAAGGAAAGCAAAATAATCGTATTTAAAGACAAGAAAATTCGACGAGTATTTTATGCTGAGGAATGGTGGTTTTCAGTAGTGGATGTTGTTGCTGCGCTAACAGATTCAGTCAATCCGTCGGACTATTTAAAAAAAATCCGGATTCGAGATGCCGAGTTATCCAAAGGGTGGGGACAAATTGTCACCCCCCTTTCAATGAACACCGATGGTGGAAAACAACAGGTGAATTGTGCCAATACGGAAGGTATTTTCAGACTGATTCAGTCTATTCCATCTCCCAAAGCGGAGCCATTCAAACGTTGGCTAGCTAAAATAGGAAAAGAACGAATCGACGAAATTCAAAACCCCGAATTGGCCATGGAGCGCATGCGACAACTCTACGAACAAAAAGGCTACCCCAAAGACTGGGTAGATAAGCGCGTCCGGGGAATTGCCGTTCGTCAGGACTTAACCAAGGAATGGGATCAACGCGGTGTTAAATCCAGCTTGGAATACGCGATTTTGACCAACGAGATTATGAAGGGAGCGTTTGATCTGACGGTGGAAGACCATAAAAAGCTCAAAGGTCTTGAGCGTGAAAATCTGAGAGATCATATGAATGATCTGGAGATCATCCTCACCATGCTTGCTGAAGCCACGACCACCAAAATCACCCGCGACCGAGACTCCAAGAAGTTTCCGGCCTTAAAGAAGGACGCGAAAGATGGCGGAGCGGTGGCCGGGCGAACGCGGAAGGATATTGAGTTGCAGTCGGGTAAGAAAGTGGTTTCTGATGGGAATTTTTTGGGGGTTGCCCCTTTGTTGAATCCCGCGCAAAAATGACCCAGTTTGTCGCGTCAACTTCCCATGAAATTTAACTGCTAACGCTTTTTATTCGAGAGTCGGGCGACGAACTTAAACGCAAGGGGCTGTAAAAGCGCCGTTCGAAGCAAGGCGTGATCTAGTTTTGCCAGTTGTTCGGAAACAACTGTTATCGGACGTTCGAAGGCAAACCGGAACGGAAATAGGCTTAGAGTAGTGAGGTCAAAATATCGGGTTTCGACCGAACTAAAATGAGCGTCGAAGCACTTAAAATCTTCTTTTTTTAGTATATGATCCACCTGAAATCGGGTCTTTTTTCCGCGCCACAATTTTATTTTCCGATTCAAATTCCATATCGGATTATGGCCCAACGTGTCTTGGATCAGAACGGTTCCGTTTGGTTTTAGGACGCGGGCTATCTCACGCATCGCCTTGTCCAAATGCACGAACGACAGCACCTCGATTGAAATAATATGATCGAAGGTTTCGTTTTCAAACGGAAGCGTTTGGCCGTCTCCTTCCAAAAAACGGCACAGCGACTCCACGTGGTGGCGTTTGGCATTTTCTTTCGCCCGGCGAATCGAGTGCGCGTTGATATCGATCCCGGTCACGTGCGCTCCGCGCTTGGCGAAAAAAATTGAAAACGGGCCGGTTCCGCACCCGAAATCGAGCACGCGTTTTCCGTCCAACGATTCCCTCAGAAAAAAACTCTCCAGAAACCGGCTGGGGTTTCGCAGCGCCGGCGGCCGGGTCAGCGACCCGTAGTAGGCTTCTTCGCGTTCTTTTATATCGCGGTCCATCCACCGTCTATGGCCAGATTTTGCCCCGTCACGTAGGCAGAGGCGTCGGACAATAAATACATCACACCTCCGGCGATTTCGTCTGGTTTTCCCATCCTTCCCATCGGGACAACGTGATTATATTTTTCGACAAAGGCCGGATTTTGATTATCAAAGATGCCGCCGGGCGACACCGCATTAACGCGAACGCCGCTTTTCCCATAATATGAAGCCAAATAGCGTGTCATGTTGAGGATCCCCGCCTTAATGGCCGCATAGGCCGCCGGCATGGTCATCGGAGTTCCGTCATAAATGCCGAACTGCGGGCCCACCATTCCATAGATCGAAGCGATATTTACCAACGATCCGCTCTTTTGTTTTTTCATTTTCTCAAGCACAGCCTGCATGCAAAAGACATAGCCGTTGAGGTGCATATCGACATTGGCGCGCCACGACTCGGGCGATATTTTTTCAAAAACCGTTCCCCAGTCCTTTGTTCTTGGATAGGCGTTATTGACCCAACCGTCGATGCAGTCCAATCCGTCGACGAATTGCTTTATGGCATCGGGAGAGGTGGTATCGACCGGATTGTCGCCGGCAATATCGGCCACGACGACATGTGCGCCAAGTTTGGACGCCTCGGACACAAAAATTTGGCCCAATAACCCCAGTCCGCCGGTAACCACAATGGTCTTATTTTTTAGACTAAACGGATTCAAGCTTAAACAGTCCTTCGTTTATAAAGAATTCCACTAATTTAAAATCCAGTTCGCGATCGATGTCGAAACTGCTGATTTCATCCATTTCGTAGACCGCGCTTCGATCCGAAAACACGGTGGCGGCGCCGGCAAGAAACTCGGGCGAATATACATAGATGGAGGCATTTAAATTGTAGACTTTCGGCGCGTCTTGGCGGCGAATAATGCCTGACGGTAATTTTTTTGAAAGGTTCGCAAACCCCGAACCGTCGAGCTCCACCATATTAAAATAGGGGTTCTTATGGGCGGCGACAACGCTAAACACGCTTTTGGCTTTTTGGGTTAAAAAGATGTTCAGGCTTTTGTTTAGATCCTCGATTTTTCGCAATGGCGCGGTGGGATCCAGATCGACCACGACATCATACCCGTTTCCCATCTGCTGCAACGCGTGGCGAATCACCGGAATTTTTGCCGCCGTGTCCGTCGCCAGTTCCGCAGGCCGCATAAACGGCGCCGAGGCGCCATATTTTTTTGCTACCTCCGCGATTTCGGGAGAATCCGTCGAGACCACCACGTCGGCGGCTTTTCCCCAATTCAGCGCCTGCCAGATCGTGTGCGCAATCAGCGGCTTTCCCGCTAACGGTCGAATATTTTTATTTTTGACGCCCTTTGAGCCGCCGCGCGCGCAAATCGTCACTAAAATTTTTTGCATTCTTTAAAGTGTAGCAGCTTTTCAAAAAGGGCCGCAGCGTCTTTCAGATTGTTCATCATGTTTGGGTCGTCGATATGTTCAAAAAAATAGCGAAGTTGCGCTGCGAAAATATCGTCGCGTTCGCAGGGAAATTCTTCGTCATTGATAGTATTGTGGATTAGATCGGCCTTGATATGCTGATCCTCGGTTTCAATAACGATCGACCGCTCCCAATTTCGCCCAAAATAGTTCATATAGAGATTAACAGGCGTTTCGGGACATTGGATGATGGCGTCAACAAAATCTTCCGAATCAACCGTGACGCCGGATACGCGCCCAAAGTCGCCTTGCATCGACCGGATCGGCCCGAATAAATACTCGATGTAATCAAATTCGTGAGACAAATCCAAAATGACGCCGCCGCCTTGATCAGCGTGGGCGGAGTAGACCTCGGACGCTTTTCTGCCCGGTCGCCAATTAGGCAGATACGAGGTTGAAACCACCCGGACATGGAGAATTTTTTTGCCGGTTAACATCTCTTTCAAACGAACAATCACCGGATGGAAGCGAAGAACATACGCCACATAAATGGGGATTTTTGCCTGCATCAAACGATCCAGATCTTTGTTGGATCGATCGATTGGCTTTTCGAGAAAAATAGCTTTGGCATGGGGGGCTAATTTTAGCGCCGTTTGAATATGAAGATGAGTCGGATTGGTGATAAACACCGCATCAAACATCATGTCTTTGACATCGAAAATTTCCTGAATCCCCAACGAATTCGGCTTAGATTCTTTGCGCCGCAATGCAAAAAGCTCATGACCAAAATGAGTTCCAATTAATCGGGCATGCCGCTCGCCGATTGAACCCAATCCGGCTAATAAAATTTTCAGGCCAGATCGTCCCACGTCAATACCTGATCCGCCGTTACCGGCCGCGTCAGTGTTTTGCCAACGATCTGATTAAATTTTACGGGTGAAATGCCATGGCCCGGCCGCTTCACGACCAAATCATCGGATCCCAGAATATGTCCTTGAGGAAAATCTTTGAACGCAAGCACGCTTTTTCGAGCCACCCGCGCCGTTTCTTTTTCGCTGGCCGTCATTACTTTTCGACCGTCTCCCATCGCCTTTTCGAGATCGCGAATGTGTCGAACTAACTCATTTAACTCGTCGGGCGCAAGCGACGCTTTATGATCGGGCCCCGGCATAGACTTATCCAACGTGAAATGTTTTTCGATTACCGTCGCGCCCAACGCCGCCGCCGCGACGGAAATGTGAATAC